>JBAQHL010000268.1:0-10131 GCA_049288295.1 Desulfobaccales bacterium | reverse complement strand
TATCGTTCATGAAAAGGGGGTAATGGTCAAAAAGAGTTTCGAGTTGTGAGCCGTAGGGTGCGTCTTATACGGTTTTCTGTTTTCTGTTGTCGGTTATAATTTTCTAAAAATAACTATGGGTTGAGTGTTTCATTTGTTTCATTTTAATGGGAAATTATTATTACGCAGCATTATTTCTGGTTTTGGCGGGCGGGGACGCCCGCCCTGCCGACCTTTCATGCTTTGCGGGTGGGTTGCCGGCTCAGGAGGAGCTGTCCTGAAAACTCTGGAGCATCTTCTCCAGGGTTTGGGTCACCCAAAGCCACCCGGCCAGACCCTGCCACTGGCCAACCCCGGGAGGGTCAACCGGAACTTCAGTGAAAGTGGTTTGCACTTCATTCTCCAGCCGGGCCAGGCCCTGCTGATATTGCCGCCAAGCCGGCGCGGCCGCCTCCAGGGATTCGCCCAGATCAAAGGCCAGACGTTGACAAAGGCAAATAGCCAGGAAGGATGTAACCAGGGATGCTCCCTTCACTTCCGGCGCCGCGGTGGCGCCTGCCGCTAAAACCCGCCCCAGACAGGAGGCCAGGGCGGTCCTGACCACTGCCGCCTCCAAACCATCATGGTCTTCCATCCAGGCTGAGATTAACCCGGGGATGACCATCTCAGGCGAAGCTTCAGCTAATTTTGTAAGCTTACAAACCTCCAGGGCTGCTGCCATCCCGGATTGAGCCGCGATGTCGCCAAATTCCCCGAGGCTCTGGGCGGCTTTGCGGGTCAGGCGAAACCCCGCCAAAAGATCCTGGCCCTGAACGACGCTGGTCTCCCGCAGGGCGGCAACATAACGGCGCACCATCTCCCGGGCTTCCACCGGAGAACCGCCCTCCGGAGCCATATACCGGGTGGCCGCGCCCTTGGCCAGCCTCCAGGCCATGGTGCTGGGCCCCCGCCGTGCGGTCGAAGTTCCCATGGTATTTGGAATGTTTTTGAGGAGGGGGCTAAGGGGTGAGCCCTGATTTCAGGTCTCTGGCCCTCCCCCCAACGACAATACCATAACTACAACCCCTGGGCCAGGCGTTTCAGGCGGGTGTAGCGTTCCCAGGAGAAGGCGGGCCAGCAGGGGAACAGGGAGTTGTTGTGGTAGAGGGGTTCATTTTCCAGGTCGTAGGGGGAGGCGGCCAGGGCCTCCGGCCAGAGCTTGGTGCCGGGGATGGGGGAATAGAGGGCCAGGACCGGGGTGGACCCCAATTCCCTCACCCGGCGGATGGAAGCCGCCACCTCCCCATCTGATTGACCGGGCAGGCCGATCAGAAGGTAGACGCCGATGTCTTTTTGGGTGAAACTGGCCTCCTTCAGGTATCTTAGGGCGGCCTCCAATTCTTCGTCCTGGAGTTTCTGATCCAGGCGCTTGTGGCCGGGTGCGGCGGTTTCCACCCCGAGGCGCAGAGTGGCGAAATCGGCGCGCCGCAGCCATCGGGCCACGGCACGGTTGATGAAGCGGGCATGGAGGGCGTTGGGAGTGTGGAACCGGAAGGCAGCACCCCGGCGGGCCAGCTCTTCCAGGATGACCAAAAGGTGATTCTCCGCCCCTACCAGGAGGGCGTCATCGTAAAAGGCCACTTCGGTCAAATTCAGGCGTCCCTGCCAGTGCAACAGTTCTTCAACGACGGCCAGGGGGGAGCGCCGTTGGTAGCGGGGGGCCAGGAAGCAGGAGGCGCAATAGTCGCAGGCAAAGGGGCAGCCCCGGGAGGTGAGGAGCGGAATAAAGTTTAGGGCGCTGGCTTTGTGCAGGGCCGGATAGGGAAGGGCATCCAGGTCCTGGGGGTCAAAGGGTGGAAAAGAAATGCCCAGGAGGGATGCCAGATGTTGCAGGACAGCCTCTTCTCCGGGACCGGTGACCACGACATCGGCGCCGCTGTGGCACCTTGCGTGCCCGGGGCACAGGGTGGCATAGACGCCTCCCTGCAGCACCGGGGTTTGGGGAAAGTGCTCCCGGGCCAGGCGGATGGCCTCGGCCACTCCCGGATACCAGTAGGTCATGAGGGAGGTGACCAGGATGGCGGCTGGGCGGGGTGTTTGCGCGAGTTCCTGCCGGAATTGCACCGCCGAGATACCGTAGCGGCCGTAGCGTCTGGGGAAGCCGGCCAAGGCCGGGGGCGGGGGCAGAATTGTTTTGGAATAACGCCCGGTGCCGAAGGGGCCGGAGCGGGCGTGGGGAGCGGCCAGACAGTCGATCAGGCGGACCTCAAATCCCTGGGTTTCAAGGAGGCCGGCCAGGTAAAGAAGGCCCAGGGGCCGGGCGAAAAAGTCATAGGCTGCAACATCATAAATCCAGGGATTGATGAGGAGAAGAGAAACCATACCCATACTCTTATCATATGGGGTTTTGAGCTTTGCGGGCAAAGGCCAGGATAAAATCCCAGACCCGGGAGGCGTCGGGGTTGGCCGGGGCGATGGCAAGCTCCAGGACATTGGCAGTCTCCGGTGTCAGTTTTACAGGATCGGCCAGGCGCAGGCCCGGGACCCAGATAATGCCTGCGGCGCTCGCCACCAGGGGCAGGTGGGGCCTGAGCCAGCGGGGGATTTTGGCATCCACCAGAAAATCCTGCATTTTTTTGGAGCCCCGGCTGCCCGCGGGCCAAAAGCGGTCTCCGGGGCGCAGCCAGCGGAGGGTGAGGGGAAAAGACACCTGGTCGCGATCGAGCCAGGCCAGGGAGGGGGATGCGGGCCGCTCTGCCGGCTGGGGGCCGGTCAATTTCCGGGCCTCAAGACGCCAGCCGTCCGGGGACTCAATCAGGCCGATTCCCTGGAGCAGGGTGGGATGAGTTTCCGGTGGGGGCGGCAGGGGCGAAAAAAAGTGAAGCTCCGCACCGGCCCGGGCCACTTGACAGTTTTCATGGACAATCATGCCCCCGCTTTTTTGGCCCTGGGCCAGGGCCGCAAGATTTTCCACCTGGGCCGAGGTAATTTCCTGGTGGATAAAAAAGCGCCCCAGGGTAAGGCGCAAGAGGCGCGTCTGTAAACCTATGGGAAGAGCCGACAACAAAGGGATGGCAAGAGTGGCGCAGTCCGGAGTGACCCAGCGTGCCACCGTTTTCCAGGCCTCCTCAGCGGCTTCGGCCAGCAGGCGCTCGTCCTCCTGGAGGATGGCCATGAGCCGCCAAACCGCACTTTTGAGGCGGGGATTGTAGTCCTGCTGCAGGTGGGGCAAAAGATCCAGGCGGACCCGGTTGCGCAGGTAACGGCGGCTCAAGTTGCTCAGATCTTCCCGATAGAACAGACGCTCCTCATGCAGCCAGGCCAGCACCACTTCCTTGCCCACCGCCAAAAGAGGCCGCACCAGGCCGCCTTGGGTGCGGGGCCACATGCCCTTGAGGCCCTCGGCCCCGGCCCCCCTTAAAAGGCGCAGGAAAAAGAGCTCCACCTGGTCGTCGGCGGTGTGCCCCAGGGCCACCTGGCGGTAACCATGGTCCCGCCGGACTTGTTCCAGAAAGCCCAGGCGCAGTTGCCGGGCGGCCATCTGGAGGGAAACCTTTTTGGTTCTGGCCAGGACGCGGACATCGCTCTCACCGCCATGAAAGGGCAAATCCAAACCCCGGGCCAGTTCTGCCACGAATCTGGCATCCTCCAGGGACGCCTCCCCCCGGAGGCCATGGTCGAAGTGGGCCACTCCCAGGCGCAGGTCCCACTGTTCGCCGATTTGCGCCAGAACCTGCAGCAGGCCCACGGAGTCGGGCCCGCCGGAAACCGCTACCAGGACCCGGGCGCCGGGCTGAAACAGCTCTTCATCCGCGACAAAGCGGCGAACCGCCGCCAGGAGCGAGCCGGACCCGGAAGGTGTAAAAAGCGGCGGGATTAGAGGGTTTCGGGGTGACACAATTGGGCCACCACCTCTAAGAGAACATCCTTGGCAAAAGGCTTGGCCAGGAACCGGTCCACCATTCCCATGGCGGCAGACATCTGGGAAACTCCCGGTAACTCAGAAGAGGTTAAAATTACGCGGCAATCCGGCTGCAGGCCCTTCAGGCGGACGGCCACTTCCAGGCCATCGCCGAAAGGCAGGTGATAATCCACCACGGCCACCTGATAGGCATGCTCAAGGGTGGAGGTCCTGAGGGGTTCGTCATCGGCCCAGGCGGATACGAGGTAGCCGGCGCGCCTTAAAATGTCGCTGAGGGCTTCCCGGGTGCCGGGGTCGTCATCGATGACGAGAATCCAGGTGTCCATGGTCACCGTGAAAAAATCCGGGGGATAGGCCAAACTTTCCTCTCACCCTTTCAACAATAGCGTCTGTTTAGATTCTTTACATATGTTCTTAAACTTGAAAAGAAAAAACGTAGCTCCAGGTTTTTCCGTATCCCCCCGTAAGGGCGACGCATGCGTCCCCCTTACAATAGATGTTCATCTTCAGGGGCATCCCCAAATCGGGGCATGATGGTTTAGCCTCTTGTTCATCGAACTTACTTTGCGACCCGGTATTTGAGCCGCACGAGTAGCTCCTGCCCTGCCTAATGGCGGGTTTCCTCCCCGGCGGCGGGAAGGACCAGGTGAAATTTGGCGCCCTGGCCGGGGGCGCTTTCCACCCAGATGCGGCCACGGTTGGCCTCTATCAGGGTCTTGCAAATATAAAGCCCCAAGCCAGAACTGCTGGCCCGGTTGAGACGCTGACGATATTTTTCAAAGAGAAGGAGTTGATCCTCCGGGGAAATGCCCCGGCCGTTATCTGACACCACCAGTTCTATCTCCGGGTGGTTGTTGCCGGCGAGAAGGCTGCCCGCCACCGTGACGGCTCCCCCGGGGGGCGTGGCCTCCAGGGCGTTCACCAGCAGGTTGGCCAAAACCCGTTCCAGGGAAGGTTCATCCACCTTGAGGGGGGGCAAATCCGGGGGCAGAGTGGAGGTCATGTCGATTTCCTGATTCTGGGCCAGGGGACTGAAGTGACTGATGAGCCTCTGCACCAGAAAGGCCGGGGGCACGGCCTCGGGCCGCAGGGACAGCAGTCCCGATTCAAACCGGCTGAGATACAGGACGTTATGGAGGTGCAGGAGCAAGCCTTCGCTTCTCTGGATGATGCCCTTGAGCTTCTGGTGGGTTTCAGGCGGCAGGGTCTCATCCTCCAGGGCTTCAATGGTGAGGCGCAAGCCGGTCAAGGGGGCCTTGATGTCGTGGACGATCATGGACAAAAAATCGGCGTTGGCCTCGATGCGATCCCTCTCGGCCTGAAGCTGGCGGGTTTTTTCCCGGAGAGCCCGGGTCATGGTGTTGAAGGATTCGGCCAACTCACCCAGCTCATCCTGGCTGGTCACCGGGATGTCGCCGGCCAGCTCCTCCTTGGCCGCCTGGCGGGTCCCTTCGGTGAGGAAAGCAATCTGGCGTCGCATGCCCGTGGAGAGCCAGACGCTGAGAAAGGCCCCCACCAGGGCGGCGCCCAGACCGACGCCAAAAATCAGGAGCTTCAGGGTGTTGAGAGTCTGGTCCAACTCCCGGCGATTTAACCCCACTAGGATAAGGTTTTCCCAAGGTTTCTCTTTTTCCCCCAGGGGGAGATAGGTGACGGTGTAGTCCTGGTCGCCGAGATTCAGGCGCTGGACCCGGTTGGCATTCGCTTCGCCGGCTCCCGCCAACTCCCGGGAATGGATAAGATCAGCCAGGGCCTTTTCGGGGAGGGCCTTGAAGGAATTGACTACCAGGCGGTTGGCGAAAAAAATGGCCACTTCCACCCCGGGAGGAGAGAGTGACTCCACAAAGCCCTTGTCGATGAGCACGCCCGCCAGGACCACCCCCACCAGACGATCCTGATGCTGGATGGGAGACGAGGCGCTCAGAGAAATGCTGTCCTGCCACTCGGTCATGCGGCTGGCGGGTTTCCCCTCCAGGCCGGAACGCACCAGGGGGTTGGCGCTGATATTAATGCCGATGCCGCCGGGATCATGAAGGCGGGCCTGGATCACGCCGTTGTTGTCAGTAATGGTCAAGACCTGCAGGCCGGTGGCCTTGAGCATGGGGGTGACCAGGGCCCTGAGCCCGGCCATGTCTCCCTCCGCCAACATTTGGCCATAGGTGAAATTGCCGGCCATCAGCGAGGCGGCTTGGACCACCTGTTCCAACTTACCCTGGTATTCGGCTAAAACCAGGCGAGCCACCAGCTCCACCCGTTGCCGGTGCCAATCGAGGATGAGCCGGGTGGCCAGGTACTGCATGAGCAGAAGCAGTCCCACCAGGGCCACTAGCAGAGAAAAAAGATTGACCCCCAGGAGTTTGGGCCCGACTTTGTTCGTCCACTTCATCGTTCACAACATAACATATTCTGCAGGGGGGGGAAAAGACGCAAATGCAGGGGAAAATACCGGCCCGGGCTGCCAAATGCCGCAGGCTTGAGCCTCTCGCCTGCACAGGCTGGAAAGCCTGGGCCCCCATTTGAGTGCAGACCGGGATTAAAAGACCAGGGGCACCTGCAAAAAGACCAATATCTGGCGATAGATGGGCATGAGGATCATCCCCATAATCCCGGTGTAGAACAGGACGAGGAGAATGATAAAGCCCACAGGCTCCAAAGTTCGATACATCTGCGCCAGGCGGTAGGGCAGGAACGCGGCCACTAAATGGGAGCCGTCCAGAGGAGGAATGGGAATCAGGTTGAAGAGGGCCAGGAAAATGTTGATGGTGCAGCCGTAGTAAGCCAGCAGCATGAGGCCGGGGCCTCCCAGATTGAGCCGCAGGAGAAAGGAAAACAGCAGGGCCAGCAGCAAATTGCTGCCAGGGCCCGCAAAGCTGCAGGTGACCTCCCCCAGGCGCAAATTACGAAAATATGAGGGATTCACCGGCACCGGCTTGGCCCAGCCGAAAAGCAGCCTGGAGCCGGTGAACAGCAGAAGAAGCGGCAAGAGTATGGTGCCGATGGGATCGATATGGGGAATGGGGTTTAAGGTGATGCGGCCGGAAAGACGGGCGGTGGGGTCGCCGTTCAGCAGGGCCACATAGCCGTGGGCCACTTCGTGAACGATCACCGAAAACAGCAAGACCACCGCCATGAGGCTCAGGTCCAGGACTGAAGATAAGTTCATAGGCTTCTACAACTCCCGCAGCAGGGCGCCGCCGGCCAGGCGCAGGCGTTCCAGTTCCTCCTGAGAGGCGGCCTCCAGGTAGAAGCGCACTACAGGCTCAGTGCCTGAGGGGCGAAAGCACACCCAACTGCCGTTTTCCAGGAGATACTTGTTGCCGTCGATGGTGACATGGCCCACGACCTTAAGGCCCGCAAAGGTGTCCGGAGGGGTTTTGAGGCGCTCCAAGAGGCGCTCCTTGGCTTCCTGGGGCAAACTCAGGTTGAGGCGCTGGGTGTGCACCGGCCCCACCCGGGCGAACAGATCCTTGATGAGCTCCGGGATGCCCTTGCCGGTTTTGGCCACCATCTCCGCCACCAGAAGACATGCCAGGATGCCGTCCTTTTCCGGCAGGTGCCCCCGCATGGAAAAGCCTTCGCTTTCCTCACCCACCATGAGGGCTTGCCCGGAGAGGATGTATTCACCCAGGTGCTTGAATCCCACTTGGGTCTCGAAGACCGGCCGTCCGAAAGCCTGGGCCACTTTATCCACCAGGTGGCTGGTGGCCACGCTGCGGGCCACGCCGCCTTCCCAGCCCCGCGTAGTGATAAGATGGTTAAAAAGCAGACCCAGGATGATATTGGCTTCATGGTAATGGCCCTGGCCATCCATGACGCCGAAGCGGTCTGCGTCGGCGTCCACCGCCAGTCCCAAGTGGGCGCCGCTCTTTTTGATATGTTCGGCCAGGGGTTCCAGATAGGGGCCACTGGGTTCAGGCCGCTGCCCGCCGAACAGGGGGTCCCGATAGCCGTGCAGGACCTCCACGGTCACACTGTTGTCGCGCAGAAAGGCGTCCAGGTAATCCCGGCCGGTGCCGTAGAGCACGTCGACGGCGACCTTGAGGCCGGCCCGGCGCAGGACTTCGGTGTCCAGGAGCTGGCGCAAGTGCTCGAAATAACTCTCCCGGGGATCGATATAGACAATTAGGCCCCGGTCATGGGCTTCGGCAAAGGGAAGGCTTTTCACTTTCCCGGGGGTAATCTCCCGGATGAATCCTTCAATAACGCTGGTGACCGCAGTGGGCGCCGGCCCCCCCTGGAACGGGGAAAATTTGATGCCGTTCCATTCGGAAGGGTTGTGGCTGGCGGTGATATTGATCCCGCCGCCCCGCTTGGCTTCCCGGATGGCAAAACTCACCACCGGCGTAGGGGTGTCCCGGTTGGTGAAAAAGGAAGAGATGCCGTTGCCGGCCATGACCTCTGCGGCAGTGGCGGCGAAGGTTTCCGATAGAAACCTGGTGTCATAGCCCACCACCACCCCCAAATCAGCCTTCCCTTCCTGTTTCAGGTAATCGGCAATGGCCTGGCATACCAGGCGGGCATTGGGAAAGGTGAAATCTTCCGCCAGGATCCCCCGCCATCCCGAAGTGCCGAATTTTATGTTCATCATGGTGAAGTCCTTTGGGGCGAAAAAGCCGCCACAGGCTCCGCGAGCTACGTGCCCAGGTCGTAGGAGGCCAGGTACTCGATCTGTTCCGGGGTGAGGGTGTCGATTTCCACACCCATGGCGGCCAGCTTCAATTGGGCGATTTCCTGGTCGATGTGGGCCGGCATGGGATAGACCTTCTTTTCAAGCTTGTCGTGGTTTTTGGCGATATATTCCGCGGCCAGGGACTGATTGGCGAAGCTCATGTCCATGACCCCGGAGGGGTGGCCTTCCGCCGCGGCCAGGTTCACCAGGCGGCCTTCCCCCAAAAGGAAAATGCTTTTGCCGTTTTTCAGCTTGAATTCCTCCACTGACTCCCGGATATGGCGGGGAGGAGCGCTGATGCGGGCCAGGGCCTCCAGGTCCAGTTCCACGTTGAAGTGGCCGGAATTGCTGCAAATGGCGCCATCCTTCATGGACAGAAAATGCTCTTCCCGAATGACGTTGATGTCGCCGGTCACCGTGCAGAAAAAGTCGCCGATGGGCGCGGCCTGGTCCATGGGCATGACCTGGTAGCCGTCCATGACCGCTTCCAGGGCTTTTAGAGGATCGACTTCGGTGACAATCACCCGGGCGCCCAGGCCCTGGGCCCGCATGGCCAGACCCCGGCCGCACCAGCCGTAACCCGCCACCACGAAGACGCTGCCGGCAAACAGGCGGTTGGTGGCCCGCAGGATGCCGTCAATGGTGCTCTGCCCGGTGCCGTAGCGGTTGTCGAAAAGATACTTGGTGTGGGCGTCGTTCACCGCAATCATGGGGTAGCGCAGCACCCCGTCCTTGGACATGGCTTTCAGGCGGATGACGCCGGTGGTGGTTTCTTCGCTGCCCCCCCAGACGCCCTCGATGAGTTCCTGGCGCTTGGAATGGATGGTGAAAACCAGGTCGGCCCCGTCATCCATAGAGATGTGGGGCTTGAGGTCCAGGGCCTGGTTCATGTGGCGGTAATAGGTGTCGCCGTCTTCCCCTTTGATGGCGAAGGTGGGGATATTCTCATACTTGGCCAGGTACGCGGCCACGTCGTCCTGAGTGCTCAAGGGGTTGCTGGCGCACAGGGTTAGATCAGCGCCGCCGGCCTTCAGGGTCTTCATCAATGCCGCGGTTTCGGTGGTGACGTGCAGGCAGGCGGCCAGACGCACCCCTTTTAAGGGCTTTTCCTTGGCGAAACGCTCGGTGATGGAGGCGAGCACGGGCATCTCCCGCATGGCCCATTCCAACCGCAGGGCGCCCTTGTCCGCCAGATTGATATCTTTTACATCGTAATTCATGCAACTCTCCGTCTTTGTTTATTTCTCACAGACACAGACCGGGTTCAGGCCTGCCTTTTCCCGCAGGATTTCCACTTTATTCAGGTATTCCCAGGAGAAGTCTGGATCGGTACGCCCAAAGTGACCGTAAGCCGCGGTCTTTTTATAGATGGGACGCTGCATGTCCAGGTACTGGATCATGGCTGCGGGTTTAAAGCTGAAGGTGTCCTTGATGATTTCGAGGATGCGGTCATCAGGGATATTGTTGGTGCCGTAGGTGTAAATCATGATGGACAGGGGGTCCGGCAGGCCGATGGAATAAGCCACCTGGACCTCGCAGCGCCGGGCCAGACCCGCGGCCACCACGTTTTTGGCCACATGCC
>JBAQHL010000267.1:0-5846 GCA_049288295.1 Desulfobaccales bacterium | reverse complement strand
GTCCATGACTGGCTGTATACGAATGCAGGCTCAGAGAAAGTGCTCGACTCCATCCTGAAGTGTTTCCCGGCTGAGAGGGTATTCTCGCTGGTGGATTTTTTGGCGGACGCGGATCGGCACTTCCTGAGAGGCATCCCGGTCACCACTTCCTTCCTGCAAAAGATGCCCTTTTGTCGCACGCAAAGAAGGCTCTATCTCCCTTTAATGCCCCTGGCCGTGGAAAGCCTGGATGTGTCGGGGGCCGATCTGGTCATTTCCTCTTCAGCGGCCATCGCCAAGGGGGTTCTGACCCACGGGGAGCAACTGCACCTGTGCTACTGCCACTCGCCGGCCCGCTATGCCTGGGATCTGACGAAAGATTATCTGGGTTCAGACAGTTTTCTGGACACCCTTAAGGGCGCCCTGGCCCGCCCGGTTTTTCATTATTTCCGCCTTTGGGACGCCGGCAGCGCTAACCGGGTGGATCATTTCATCGCCAATTCCCGCTATACCGCCAGGCGGCTGCGGCGTTTTTACGGACGGGAGAGCACGGTCATTTTCCCACCCGTGGATGTGGACCGCTTCCCCCTGGAGGAACATAAAGAAGACTTTTTTATTACCGTTTCGCGCCTGGTGCCCTATAAAAAAGTGGACCTCATCGTGGCCGCCTGCGCCCGTCTGGGAAAAAAACTCCTGGTGGTGGGGGAAGGGCCGGAAATGGCCAAAATCAAGGCACTATGCCGGGGATCTGTTGAATTACTGGGATGGCAGCCGGACGAGGTGGTCGTTGATCTGGTGCGCCGGGCCCGGGGCTTCATTTTTGCCGCCCGGGAGGAATTCGGCATTGCCGGGGTGGAAGCCCAGGCCGCCGGCACCCCGGTCATCGCTTTCGGGGCCGGCGGCTCCCTGGAAACCATTAAAGGAATTTTCCCGGGTTCGCATCCCCAACCCGGAACCACCGGGGTATTTTTCCGGGAACAAGAGACTCCCTCACTTATTGAGGCGCTGGAGTGGTTTGAGGGCTGCCGGGGAGAAATCGATCCGCAAGCTTGCCGGCAAAACGCCGTCCGTTTTGACCGCCCCCGTTTTGAACAAGAGTTTAAGCAGTTTGTTCTGGAGAAGTATGAACAATTTCAAAAGCTTTGAGTTAACAGCACAAAGCGTTAGTATAAGGTATTATGCTTCCTGAGGATTTTCAGACCTCCGCCAAAGGACCTGGACAAGGTGCTGTATAAACCCCGAGACGGCATATTTACCCATTATCAGGGCCTCGTCACCTTCATTCAGTGGTGTCTGGACGGGCTGGTGGTGGTCCTTTTTCTGGCTGTCTTATCCTTGGGTTACGGCGTTCCCTTTCAGAACCAATACCTTTTTCTGGCCGCTTTGTCCTTTGTCCTTACCCTGCTGGTCTTTCGCGCCTCCCAACTCTACCGCCCCTGGCGGGGAGTGGATTTCCTGCGTCTGGGGCGCAGGGTGTTGGTGGCCTGGGTCATCATCATCGGGTTGCTCTTGGCCCTGGGCTTCGCCACCAAAACCACGGCTCTTTTCTCCCGGGGCGTCTTGCTGCCCTGGATTTTCTTCACACCCCTGGTCCTGTTGGGGACGCGTTTGCTGGTTTATATAACCCTGGGTTTTTTTCGAAGCTCAGGGCGAAACACCCGCACTGCCGTAGTCGCCGGGGCCGGCGACCTAGGCCGGCGGCTGGCCAAAAGCCTCGGGGACTTTCCCTGGCTGGGTATTCGCTTCCTGGGGTTTTTCGACGATTATAAATCAGGAAAAATGGAGGGCTTGGCCGATGAGCCCCAAGGCCGGCCGATTCTGGGCGACCTGGATGAGATGGTGACCTTTGTCCAGGAATATCAGGTGAATATGGTCTACCTGGCCTTGCCTCTGCGGGCCCAGGCCCGGCTCCGGGAAATCATTGAAAAGCTCCAGGACACCACTGCCTCCGTTTACTTTGCACCGGACATCTTTGTCTTTTCCCTTTTCCAATCCAGCCTCAGCGACCTTCGGGGCATTCCCCTGATTTCATTGTGGGAAACCCCGTTTTTTGGCGCTAACGCCATGATGAAGCGCATCATGGATGTGGTCCTGGCCGGTCTCTTTCTGGTAGGCGCCGCCCCTCTGATGCTGGTCCTTGTCCTGGGAGTGAAACTTACCTCCCCCGGCCCGGTCTTCTTTCAACAACGCCGGTACGGCCTGAATGGGGAGGAAATCCTGGTGCTCAAATTTCGGACCATGTCGGTGTGTGAGGATGGGCCGGAGATTACCCAGGTTAAGAAGGATGATCCCCGATTGACCCGGTTCGGAAAATTTCTCCGCCGCGCCAGCTTAGATGAGTTGCCCCAGTTATGGAATGTTCTCCAGGGCAGCATGTCCATCGTGGGTCCCCGCCCCCACGCCGTGGCTCACAACGAGTTTTACCGGCAACGCCTGCCCCGGTATATGCTGCGCCACAAGGTCCGGCCCGGCATTACCGGGTTGGCCCAGGTCAACGGCTTCCGGGGAGAAACGGAAACCCTGGAAAAAATGGAGCAAAGGCTGGCCTTTGATCTGGAATATTTGCGCCGCTGGTCCCTGTGGCTGGACATGAAATTGATCTGCCAAACCCTGTGGAGAACGGTCTCAGACAGGAACGCCTATTGATAATCGCTTATGAGTTGTTACTCCAACCATGAAAATACCTGGTGGCACAGGTTTTCAACCTGTGACCGGACGGACTGGAAGCCCGTTCTACCTTACCACCCCAAGTCTCTCGGGAGCACAGGCATCTTGCCTGTGGCACAGGCGGGACGCCTGAGCTCCAGAGATCTGGGGTGGGGAGAGAGGCGTTGGTTGAGTAAATGTAGGGCGGGCACTGCCCGCCAAAATTAATGGTGGGCGGTGCCCTACATAAACTTTTCGGTACAGATCTTGGAGAGGATAGAAGGCTTACCCATGGCGACGCGCATGAACAAGGATGCCAAAATTTATGTGGCTGGACACCAGGGCCTGGTGGGAGGCGCCATCTGGCGGCGCCTCAAAAAGGAGGGCTTCGGGAATCTTATCGGCCGCACCCTTGAGGAACTGGATTTGAGGGATCAGGCGGCGGTCACCAGGTTTTTTGCCGAGACGCGGCCCGACTATGTCTTTTTGGCCGCGGCCCGGGTGGGGGGCATCAGGGCTAACAACACCTATCCCGCGGAGTTTATTTATGACAACCTGATGATCCAGACTAACATCCTCCACCAAGCTTATAGGCACGGGGTAAAAAAACTTTTATTTCTAGGAAGTTCCTGCATTTATCCCAAGCTTTGCCCCCAGCCCATGAAAGAGGAGCATCTCCTCAGCGGCAAGCTGGAGCCCACCAACGAACCTTACGCAGTGGCCAAAATTGCCGGGATCACTATGTGCCAGTCCTACCAACGGCAGTATGGCGCCCCCTTTCACGCGGCCATGCCCACCAACCTTTATGGACCGGGAGATAATTTTAATCCTTTGGATTCCCATGTAATTCCGGGGCTTTTGCGCCGCCTGTACGAGGCCAGGGTCCAGAGTGCCGAGGAAGTGGCCATCTGGGGCACCGGCACACCCCGGCGGGAATTCCTCTATATTGAGGACCTGGCGGACGCCTGCCTTTTCCTCATGGAAAACTATGATGAGCCGGGAATCATTAACGTGGGGGTGGGCTAGGATGTGAGCATCGCTGAACTGGCCCGGCAGGTGGCCCAGGTGGTGGGTTTTCGGGGGCGGCTGACCTATGATCCCAGCTATCCGGACGGGACTCCCCGGAAGTTGCTGGACACCAGCCGCTTGACCAGGATGGGCTGGCGGGCCCAAACCTCCCTGGAGGCAGGCTTACAAGAAACCTATGCCTGGTTCTGCCTTCACCTGAACGAGGCGCGCCTCTAGGGCACGGAGAGCTTGTCTCACCAGGTTCGTCTTTGGAAAATACTCTGGGTGGGGGGAGGAGCCGGCGGATTAAAATCTTCCGTCCGGGAGGACCGGTCCACGGCCCTGAGGTAATCCCTTCTCCCTTTGCCCACCAGGATACTGTTTTGGAAAATTAAGGGCGTAAAGCCGCCGCGCACGGTGTCGCTCCCTTCATAATCCATGTTATGGGTGCGATAAAAATAGAGAACGAAGCGTCCCGTGCGAAAATCCCCCTCCTCCTGGACCTGGGGGGGACCCATGACACCCCTCACTTCTTCCTGGCTCATGCCCAATCTCACCTGCTGCACACGGAAAAATTCAGCGAAGATCTCTCTTTGGGGCCATTGGGTGAGCACTCTCCCGCCGCAGCCAAAAGCCAGAGTAATAGATATTGCCAGTAATAAGAGCCAGGACATGAAATTCCCCCCAGAAAAGCCTGGCTGACAATATACTGGCAGGTTAAGCCGGCGTCAATAGAAACCCGCCCCTGGACCGGCAGCCTCAGGATGGCTCATTTCCTCACGCCATTAAGGAAGCCTTTGCCTGGCAAATTTTAGGGGTCCACGACCCTAACTTTAGGAAAAAACTGTCAGTTATTTGACGATATGAATCCCTCCTTGGTCCAAAGTATAGACTTTCCCGTCTTAAGCCCATACTTGCATGAAAGGTTTTGCAGAAACGTTGCAATACTTACCCATCAGGACCCAGACTCTCAGCAATCAATTTGAAACAGCCTCGAAAACCACGGGATCCAATGACTGCTCAAAGGGTTCCTCTGTTTTGAGGGTTCGGGTCCGGTAAAAGGTTTTGAGGCGTTTGCGTATGGCCAGGCCCTCCTTGCCCATCTTGGTCAAAATGTGTTCGGTGAGGGGCGTCAAGTCTTCGTGGGCCAGGATGGTGGTGCGCTTGTTACGCTTCATAGATCTTACCCCATACATATTTTTCTGTATGAGGTATTCAAAATTAATGCCATCTCACTCCACAATCCTTCCTGTTTCTTAAAAGATTATTCGTGCTGAGGACAAAGTTCAGGATATTCCCGGCTTTAAGCAGGAATCTGCTCGCTTGCTGACCGGAGCGCCAGGTTAGGAAAGCGTTCGTCTGCGGGGTGAAAGGTCTAACTCAGGCCGGCGATTCGGAAGAAATTGCCCATGAAACGGGAAAAGGTTGCTTGAATGGCGGCTTGCTCCCCAGGAGCCTGAGACAGGAGCACCTCGGGGACCAGGCCGCTTGCTGCCAAAGCCCATTCCCGGTCGTGGGCCAGCCACTTGGTTGCGTCCTGGTCATCGGCATGGTTGTCGAACTGCAATCCCACCACCCGGGGATTGCCCTTGATCCCCAGGGCCTCCACCGGCGCTGCCTCTGAAGCGGCCAGAATTTCCAGTTCGGGAGGTAGTGGCGGCAGTACGCCCTGGCCGTGCCACTTGAACATCCGGAACTCGGGGGGCAGGCCCTGAAATACCGGGTGGGCTTGCCCCTGGGGCGTCAGGCCCCCGGTGATGAAGCCCACGGATTTTTGAGGCAGGGGACCCAACCGGCAGCCCAGCACGTCACCCAGGAGTTGATGCCCCAGGCAAAATCCCAGGTAGGCCCGGCCGGAGGCGATGACTTCCCTGATCATCTTTTTCAGCGGCACAAGGTAGGGAAACTCCTCCTCCTGGTCCACGTTGGGAGAGCCGCCCAGAACCACAACACCGGCAAAAGGCTCCAGGGGAGGCAGGGGCTGACGCCACGCTTCAGCCACAGCAGCATTAAGCCGGGCATCGGCCAAAGCCGCCAACAGATGGCCCCCCGGCCCCTCCCAGTCCATGTGCTGCACGATGAGCATTTTTTTTCCCTTCATCAAGGCGCCCTTCCTGAAACGTGATACAGTAGAGGAAATTTTTTCGTGGTCGATTGGCAAGCTTCCGATTTTTTTAGGAAAATTACATGGATCTGGTGAACATCAACGGCGT
>JBAQHL010000266.1:0-7266 GCA_049288295.1 Desulfobaccales bacterium | reverse complement strand
GGTTTCCAGGGTCGCCCGTCTAATGTCCTGTTCTTCCAAATGCCCCGTCTCCCTCCCCACAATCATGGCCAGATTTTTCCGGGCCCCTTCCAGGTCCCCTTGAGCCAGGGCTTCTTCCACCTTCTGACTTTCCAGGTGCAGGCTGCGGGTGGCCAATCCGGCATACACCAGGTACGCGGCCGCCGCCCCCTGGGCCAGAGGACCGCAGACGGCCACCAGGGCCAGCGCCGCCAAAACCGCGGCCAGGGAAGTCCCGGTCACCGCTAACCAGAAGAAAAGTCCGGATATGACGTAAGGTTGATAAAGCCGCGCCTCCCAAAAAGCAATGACGCGGCCCAGCCACCGGACCGGGTGGGGTAAGCCTGGCGGGTCTCCCAGGCACAAATCCAGGAGGTAGCCCATGAGAAAAGGAAGGGCCAGATGCACTGGTCACCCCTGGCCAAGGCAGTCAGCCAGGGCGGCCAGCAGGCGGTCGTTGTCCTCCCGGCGGCGGACGGCGATGCGGAAGTAACGTTCGTCCAGGCCCTTAAAGTTGCTGGCGTCCCGGATGATGATGCCCCTGGACAGGAGCCGCTCCCGAAGCCGCCCCACAGATAAGCCGGGGACGGTGATCTTCACCAGCAAGTAATTGACCTCCCCGGGAAAGGGCGTCAAGCCCGGCAGGGTCTGCAAGCCCTCAAAGAGATGCCGCCGTTCAGCGGCCACGTAAGACCGGGTCTGGGCCATATAATCCCGGTCCTGGAGGCAGGCCCGTCCCACGGCCTGGGCCAGGTTGTTCACCGACCAGGGCTCCTGCTTCGCCCGCATGCCGGCGGCAAGTTGCGGATGGGCCAAAAGGTAGCCTAAGCGCAGGCCGGGTATGGCAAAAAATTTGGTAAAAGAGCGCAACACTACCAGGCGGGAAAACCGCCCCAGATGTTTTTTTATTGAAGCCTCTTCCACAAAATCGATAAAGGCTTCATCTAAAACCACAAAGACGCCGGCCGCGTCCCAGGCCTCAAGCCAGGGAAGCAGGCGTTCCGGTGCAAGTAAGGCGCCGCTGGGGCTGGCGGGATTGGCCAGAAAGACCAGATCTGCTCCCGGGGCTTCGGGCCACTCCTTCAGGGTGAAGCGGCCGGCCTCGTCCGTGAGATGGAATTCATAAGAAATCCCGGCGACCTCAAGAGCCTCCTGGTATTCGCTGAAGGCCGGGGCCACGATAAGGGCCCTTTTGGGTTTCAGGGCCCGGACCACCAGGTAAATGAGTTCGGTGGAGCCGTTGCCCACCAAAATTTCGTCAGAGGACAAAGAGTGATAGTCGGCGAGGTCCTGGCGGAGCTCCGCACAGCGGCGGTCCGGGTAGTGAACCAGGTCCGCCAGGGCCGCCTGCACCGCCGCGGGGACGCCGTCGGGGTAGCCCAGGGGGTTGATGTTGGCGGAAAAATCCAGGAGATCCCTTATGCTGACTCCAAGGATGCGGGCCAGGCGATAGACGTCCCCCCCGTGCTGCGGGGTGCCGTCAACCGTCAGGTTATTTTTGGTCATGGGCAATCAGGTCCTTGAGAAGTGAAATGTTCAGGTATCTTCTGATTTCGTCAGCCAGCTTGTCGAGCTGGGTCTCGAGAAAATCCCGAAAGGCAAGGCCACCCGGGGCTGAGATCCCCTCGGCTGAGGCCATGGTTTTCAAGAAGCGCCGGCGAAACGCGTCGTTTTCAAACAAACCGTGGAGATAGGTGCCGAAGACGCGGCCGTCGGGACTGACCCAACCGTCGGCCACCTCGACCTGTTGGTTGTTGCGTTCGATGATGGCAAAAGCGGGACTGCCCGGCCCGCGGGCCTCAGTCTCTCCCATGTGAATTTCGTAAGCCTCGAGGCTATCTCCCCCGCCCGCGCCCGGAGCTTCCCAGGTTCTGGCCTTCACCTGGGTGGTGGTTTTCTCCCCGGCCATGACAGTCACCACCGGCAGCAACCCCAACCCCGTTTCGGACCGGGGCGGCCCCTCCACCCCCAGGGGATCCCGCACCTCCAGTCCCAGCATCTGGTAGCCCCCGCAAATCCCCGCCAGCCTGCCGCGGTTTCGGACATAATCCTGAATCTGTCCGGCAAGCCCCGTTTCTTTCAGATACTGGAGGTCATTGATGGTGTTTTTGGTTCCCGGCAGGATAAGGAGGTGCAGGCCGGCCAAACTGTCCCGATGGTCGAGGTAGCAGAGCGACACCCCGGGTTCGTGCTCCAGGGGGTCAAAGTCGGTGTAATTGGAAATATGGGGCAGCCTCAAGACCCCGATCCTGAGGGTATCCTGTTCCGGCTGGCTGGCGCCGCCGATTTTTCGCCCCAGGGCCACGCTGTCTTCTTCCGGCAAGGCCAGGTCAGTCAGATAAGGAAGAATCCCCAGGATGGGACGCCGGGTGCGCCTTTCGATGATGTCAATTCCTTCCCGGAAAAGCTCCGGGTCTCCGCGGAATTTGTTGATGATGAAACCGGCCAGAAGCCCGCGCTCCGCCCTGGTAAACAGATGATAAGAGCCGATGGTGGCCGCAAAGACCCCACCCCGGTCGATATCCGCCACCAGCAGCACCGCGGCCCCGGCCCGCTTTGCCATGGAGAAATTTACCAGGTCGTTTTTCTTGAGATTTAATTCCACGGCGCTGCCCGCACCCTCCAGGATGATCAACTCATGGGCCTTATGCAGGCGGTGAAAGCTCTCCATGACTTTCCGCACCAGCCGGGGCTTTTCCCGATAGTAATCCCGGGCCGGAAAGTCCCCATAGACCTTGCCGTGGACAATCACCTGGGAGCCCACCTGGGTGGTGGGCTTGAGCAGGATGGGATTCATGTCCACGTGGGGGGCCAAACCTGCGGCCATGGCCTGGACCACCTGGGCCCGGCCCATTTCCCCGCCTTCCGGGGTGATAAAGCTGTTTAAGGCCATGTTCTGGGCCTTAAAGGGGGCCACCCGGAGGCCTTCCTGGCGGAAGACGCGGCAGAGGCCGGCCACGACCAGGCTTTTGCCCACGTCGGAACCGGAACCCAGAATCATGAGGGGCCTGTACTTCCTGGTCATCGTAGGTTTGCTGTTAATAATTTCCCATTGAAATGAAACAAATTAAACATTCAATCCATTGTTACTCTTAGATATTTTTCACCGAAAACAGAAAACCGAAAACAGAAAACTTTATTATTCCTCAGGGCCGGTAAATAACGGCGAGGGCTCTCCCTGGTCCGTCACCTGATACTTGGCCAGGTAGCCCCGGGGAGTGACCAGATAGTCGCCGTATTGGAAGGTTTGAGAATTGCCCACAAAAATGATGGTCTGCATGTCCACTTGCTGCTCAGGGAGCTTTTCCAGGGTAGTTAAGGTGATTTCCTCCTCCAGGCGCATGGCCTGGCGGACAATTCCCGCTGGCGTGGAGGGTTGCCGATGCCGCAGGAGCAATGCCACCACTGCCTTTAATTGCCAGTCCCTTTTCTTGCTTTTGGGATTGTAAAGAACAATGACAAAATCCGCTTGGGCCGCTGCTTCCACCCGCCGCTGGATGACGTCCCAGGGGGTCAGGAGGTCGCTCAGGGAAATGACCGCGAAGTCGTGCATCAAAGGGGCCCCCAAAAGCGAGGCGCCTGCGGCCAGGGCCGGTATGCCGGGGATCACCTCCAGGAAAAAATCCACCTCGTGGTCAACTCCAGGTTGGCCCACCTTGAGCCCCTGGGCGGCGCCCATTTCCAGAACCAGGCCGGCCATGCCGTAAATGCCTGCGTCCCCGCTGGACACCAGGGCCACTTGCTCACCGCGGCGAGCCCGGTCGATGGCCGCCTGGCAGCGCTTCACTTCGGCTTTCATCCCCGTGGCCACCACTTCCTGGTGGGTAATCAGGGGGGCGATGAGATTCACATAAGTCTGGTACCCCACCACCACCTGGGAAGCCTCCAGCGCGGCCCGGGCCTTGGGGGCCAGGTAGGCCGGATCTCCCGGTCCCAGACTCACCAGGGCGAGACGGCCCGGGCTACTGCCACGGTGACGTTGGCGCTCTTCTGTTTGGGAACCAGGAGTTCCCCCCGTGTCGCCCTCAGGGCTGCAGCCTCGCTGACGCTCTTCGCCCCCACGTGACGGGCCGGATGCACCGACGGGTTCGGCACCGGCACCTTTTCCAATTCCTCTGCCGTAAACCATAGAAATTCCACATTCAGCCGGCGGGCCGCCTCCTTGAGCCCCGGCTCATCTTTTTTTGCGGCGATGCTGGCCAGCGCCTTCAAGGAGAGGAGGGAAAGCCCGGCCTGCCGAAAAACCTCTTGCAAAAAATCCAATATTTCCCGGGCGGGAGTGCCCTTATGGCAGCCCACGCCGGCAATAAGGCTGCGGGGACGAAGGCGCAGCCATCCCCGCGGCCAGGGCCGCTCCTCGAAACCCACGTATACCGTGGGCTGAAGGTCCGCGGCCAGGGCCGAGTCAAGATCGCCTGTCCGGTTAAAATGATGGGCATAGCCTTCCAGGGCCGGGGAGAGGAGGCCGTCAGGGTCCACCAGCTTTACGGGCTCGCCGGATAACAGGGCCATGGACACTTCCTTTACCCCGTCAAGATTTTCAATAATCAACCCGGCTTGGGCGGCCAGGAGGTCCAGGGCGGGCAGGCCCTGGACATCAGTGGCCGTGGTGATCACCGGGGTGCCGCCCAGGGCCTCGGCCACCCGGCGGGCCAACTCGTTGGCGCCCCCCAGGTGGCCGGAGAGAAGACTCACCGCAAAGCGGCCCTCCTCATCCACCACCACCACGGCGGGGTCCCGGTCTTTGCCCCGCAGAAGGGGGGCAACCTGGCGGACGACAATGCCCGCGGCCATGATGCACACCAGACTGTGCCCCTGGGCGAAAGCCTCGGCCAAGACCGCAGCCAGCCGGTCAAAGGTACGCGCCCCTGGCTCTGCCCGGGAGGCCGGGAGCCAGCATTCCCCTCTTTCCAGGGCCTGGCAGAGGCGCATGGCCAGACGAGCCCCGGCGGGTGTCAAGGCTACGACCTTAATCGGCTGCATCCCGCCAACCATGGGTAAAGGTTCGGTCATAAAGGCGGGAGCGGGCCTTGAGGCGGCCTTCCCAAACAGCCAGGGCCGGGCCCACCAGAATAAGGGCCTGGCGGGTGATGCCTGCTTCCCGGACCTTGGCGGCAATATCCGCCAGGGTTCCCCGGATGAGAGTCTCATCCGGCCAACTTACCCGGTAGGCAACCACCACCGGGGCCTCCGGCCCGTAGGCTTCGGCCAGATCCCCCGCCACTCCCTCCAGGAGGCTGACGCTGAGATAAATCACCAGGGTGGCTCCATGAGCCGCCAGGGACCGGAGATTTTCCCGCTCCGGCACCGGGGTGCGCCCCGCCGCCCGGGTGAGAATGACCGTCTGGGTCACTTCCGGCAAGGTGAGTTCCTGACCCAGGGCTGCGGCAGCCGCGGCGGCCGCGGTGACCCCGGGAATCACCTGGCAGGGGATGCCTTCCCGTTCCAGGATTTCCAACTGCTCCTGGATGGCGCTGAACAGGCTGGTGTCCCCGGAGTGCACTCGCACCACCCGTTTGCCGGCCCGCTGCGCTTTGATGAGGCCATCGACGATGTCCTCCAGGGCCAGGGGCGCGGTATCCACCATTTCCGCTTCCGGGGGCGCCCAGGTGAGCACCAATGGAGACACCAGAGAGCCGGCAAAAAAGACCACCTCCGCCCGAGAAAGAACCTTCATGCCTTTCACCGTGATGAGTTCCGGGTCTCCGGGGCCGGCCCCTACAAAGATAATGGGATTTCGTTTTGTCATGTTAAGCGGTTTTCGGTTTGGGGTTTTTTGTTTTCGATTAAAAAAATCTATCCGATTATTCCCTTTGCTCCGTGAAGGGAAGATTTTTCTCAGGTGGAGGAAGAGGAGTCTTCCCTGCCTTTTCTATCTCCCCAATCCTTTAGCACGGTAGGACGGGCTTCCAGCCCGTCCAGGCACGGGCAGGATGCCCGTGCTACCGGCCCCAAGATGAGATTAGGGCAGGGAGTAGGGGCTCTGGCCCTCAGCCCCCTCACCCTCTAAACGTCGATAAGATCTCTTCCGGAGTAAAAGGCATAATCGAAAAATCAATGAGTTATCCGTGCCATGTCTTACGGGGCCTGGCCGGTGACGATCCACACCGGATTTAAGGCCTGCAAAAAACTTCCCCCCGATAGAGGTTGCGCGCGGCAGACCTGGAGTTGGATAACGTCCACCGACCATTTCTCCTGGCGCAGGACCCGCCGGGCTTCTTCCAGGGTTTCCAGGCGGCTGGCGGTCAGAACCACTTTGCCCTCCCGCCGGAGCCGGCCCAACACCTCCTGGAGAATATCCTCCACGGCATCGCCCCCGCCGCCGATAAACACCCGGTCCGGGGTAGGCAAAGATGCCAGACAATCAGGAGCCTGGCCGCAAACGACTTCCAGGTTCGCCACCCCAAATTTATCCCGGTTGGCAGTGATCTGCGCGGCCCGCTCCGGGTTTTTCTCCACCGCGAAAATGCGTCCAGGGCCAAGGAGCAGACTGGCCTCCAGCCCCACGGAGCCGCTGCCGGCGCCCACATCCCAGAGCACCTGGCCAGGAGGATGAAGCTCAAGCTTGCTAAGGACCACGGCCCGCACTTCGGCCTTGGTGATTAAGCCCCGTTCCGGAGAATAGGCCTCCTCCGGCATCCCCAGATGCAGGCCCGGGGCGGCGGAGGCTGGGGCCTTCTTATCATCCGGAAGAGACCCGGTGGCCTGTTCCACCACCACCATATTCAAAGGAGAGAAAGTCCGGCCCGCCGCCTCCTCCAGGTTCAGCCAGGCAAAACGTTCGGTGTCCTGGCCCATCTCTTCCAAAACACAGAGCCGGACCTGGGTCCGCCCCCGGTCCAGCAGTCGCCGGGCAATGGCCCCCGGGGTGTGAACCGGGTCGGTATAAATATACAGAACGGGGGCATCGAGGGAGGCCTCCAGAGCTTCCCAGCCCCGGCCGTGCAGGCTCACCACCTTAGCCTCGTGCCAGGGCGCCTTCAGGCGGGCTGCCGCGGCCTGCACCGTGGTGAGATTGGGATGAATCACCACATGCTCAGTCCCGAAAACCCTCACGATGAGAGGCCCTATGCCATAGAAATTCGGGTCCCCCGAAGCCAGGACCACCACCCGCCGCTCTCTGGCCAATTCCTTCAGTTTCAGGACGGTGGTTTCAGGGTCCTTTCCCAGAAAAATTTTTTCGCCAGGGTGATCCGGGAAATAATCCAACAGGCGCCTGCCCCCCGCCAGCACCTGGGCCCCCTGGAT
>JBAQHL010000265.1:0-2802 GCA_049288295.1 Desulfobaccales bacterium | reverse complement strand
GCCAAACCCCGGCAGGTTTAAGGTCGCCAGGGAATCCAGGTAACAGGCGGCCAGGCGCCCCAGGCCGCCGTTTCCCAGCCCCGCGTCCATTTCCTTCTCTTGGATCTCTTCAAAATCGACCCCCATGTCGGCCAGGCCCTCCCGGCAAATATCGAAGAGGCCCAAATTCATCAGGTTGTTGCTCAAAGAGCGGCCGATGAGAAATTCAATGGAGAGATAGTAGAGCCGCTTGGCGTCCTCCTTCTGGTAGCGGGCCTCGGTGGCCAGCATCCTTTCCACCAGTTGATCCCGCACCGTCAGGGCCACCGACTGGAACACATCCCTGCGGCTGCGCTCATCCCAAGTTTTGGCAAAATCATATTGCACGCGGCGGCGGATCGCGTCCTGCAACGCGTGCTTTTCCAGGGGAGCCGGGGTATTCGCTAGTGGATTCAAGGGCTTTTCCTCTTATGGTGTGGGTTCAGTTATGAGGCTAAAAAAACTCAAGTATCCAAATAAAAGCTGTTAACGATCCGATGTCATAATTGGGGGATAGTTATGGCGATTGCCAAAGGTTAATGCCGATTGCCCATTATTCATTGTGGGGGCACGGCTTGCCGAGCCCTGATTGGGCATAGCGAGCTATGCCCCTACGAAAAGAAATTGTTTTTGGCAAACGCTATTAATGAGAAAGATAACAGAGAGATAGGTGAGACAAACCCAAAGATAAAATTCACTAAGCCTCTTGCCGCATGCAGGTTAGGCTCAGCCTGTGTGCGCCCTATCTGGATAGCCTGTGCCGCCCAGGGAACTGAGCAGCCAAGAAAAATCATCACCCTGGAAATGAATATGTCAGGAGGCTCCTCTATTACTGGATTGTCTCGACGGCCTTGACGCCAATTTCCCTGATATGGGGGGGCAGGCTGACATAGCCCAGTTTGTCGGCATATTTCTGGCCATCGGTGATCCCCCAGGTGATGAAGTCTTTCAGTCCCTTGGCCTTCTTCTGGTCCGGGTAGCTGCCGTACAGCAGAATCCAGCTGTAGGTCACGATGGGGTAGGAATCCTCACCGGGCGGATCGGGAAAAAACATGCGGAGATTGGCCGGCATGTCGTTCTGGGTGGCGATCAGGGTGGCCTGACCGGCCGCGGGTGTGGGGGTTATGAACTTGCCGGCTTTATTCTCCAGGGCCGCCATGGCCAACTGGGCGCGCTGGGCATAGCCCAATTCCACGTAACCGATGGCGCCCTCGGTGAGCTTAACCCGGCCCGCAATGCCTTCATTCCAGCGGGCCAGCATGGCGTGGGCCGGCCAGCGAACGATCTTGCCGACGCCGGGGCCGAGGTCCCGCCATTCCTTGCTGATGGCGCTCAGATGATTGGTGAAGGCAAAGGTGGTGCCGCTGCCTTCGGCCCGGACCACCGGGATAATGTTAAGGGACGGCAGGTTCAAATCCGGATTGGCCTGTTTAATCCTGGGATCGTCCCATTTTTTGATGTCACCGGTAAAAATGGCTACATAGACCGCGCGCGGCAGTTTCAAGACCCCGTTTACGCCCTTGAGGTTATAGGCCAGAACCACGAGGCCCGCAGTTGCCGGAATAAGTTTTACCTGCCGCTCGACCCGGCCCATTTCCTCGTCGGTCATGGCGGCATCAGAGGCCCCAAAGTCAACTTCCTGTTTCAGGAAGCGCTTGATACCCTCACCGCTGCCCACCGAGTCATAGGAGATTTCCACCTCTTTATGGGCCTGGTTAAAATCCTGCAGCCATACCTTGTAGAGGGGATAGGGGAAAGTAGCCCCCGCGCCCACAATTTTAATGACCGGGGTTTTGGTTTCTGTGGGTGGCTGGCCGCAGGAACTCACCAGCCCCAAGAGACTGACCATTATGACGGTGGATACGCGCTTAAGCCACATGGAATCACCCTTTCTGTTTAACTGAATTCACCGCTGACGTACTTCTGGGTCAATTCCTCTTGGGGGTTGCTAAAGACCTGGTCGGTGGGGCCAAATTCCACCAGGTAGCCGGTGCGGCCCCCCCTGGAGATATCCACCGAGAAAAAAGCCACCTCATCCGCGACCCGGGTTGCTTGCTGCATGTTATGGGTCACAATGGCAATGGTGTATTTCTTTTTGAGTTCCAACATCAATTGCTCGATGGTGCGGGTGGCTATGGGGTCCAGGGCCGAGCAGGGCTCATCCATCAGCAGCACCGTGGGTTCGGTGGCAATGGCCCGGGCAATGCACAACCGCTGCTGCTGACCGCCGGACAGTGACAGGCCGTTGTTTCTGAGCTTATCTTTGACTTCGTTCCAGAGACCGGCCCGATGGAGGGCGTGCTCCACCCTTTCGCCCAGATGACCTTTATAGCGGTTTAGCCTTAACCCAAAAGCCACATTGTCGTAAATGCTCATGGAAAAGGGGTTGGGCTGCTGAAACACCATGCCGATGTGGCGGCGCACGCCCACCGGGTCGATGGTGGTGTCATAGATATCAATCCCGTGAAACAGCAGTTGCCCCTTAAAGCGAAAAATCCGGATCAGGTCGTTCATGCGGTTGATGCATCTAAGCACGGTGCTTTTGCCGCAGCCTGAGGGCCCGATGAACCCGGTGATATTATTCTTTTTAATGTCGACATGGCTGTCCCGGACTGCCAGGAAATCACCGTAGTGCAGTTCCTCAATTTTGCACTGAATGGCAACCTTGGCCTGATCCTGCTCGGTCACGGGGGGCTCCCCGGACCTCTTGGTATTCTGATGCGGTGTCATTTGCTTGCTCCTTCTTCCTGTTTGCCGCCGACCATCTTGCGGAAGACCAGGATC
>JBAQHL010000264.1:0-2020 GCA_049288295.1 Desulfobaccales bacterium | reverse complement strand
AAGGTGGCCACCTGGCGGGTTTCCAGGATTTCCAATATTTCCGTATCTTTTTCCGTCTGGATGCGGGTGAAATATTTGGGATCCACGGGATTCACCCAGATATTGCGCCGCGGGAGGTCCAGGCGTTCGACGCAAAAGGCCGAGGCCTTGTGCAGGTAAACCGCGCCGGGGTGGCATTCCCTGAGCGCCCGATGGCCGTCCACGTGCCCGAGGGGGCGCTTTTTCCCCACCTGGAAGATGGCAAACGATTCTCCCAGCCCTCGGATATTCACCTCTTTTTGGGGGAAGCGGGAGCGGGCAAACCAGGATCTCCCCGAAGCGCTCTGCAGGAGGTGGCCTCTCTGAGACAGCTCCGTGAGCAGGCTTTCATGGGCGGTCAGATCGAAGAGGGTCTCCCCATCCCGGTCCAGGGGCAGCTCATGGGCGGCGCAGGGGAGGTGGGCCGACACCACCACAGGGTTGTCCGGGTCCACCACCGCGGCTTCCAGGGGCCTGCCGAAAAACTCCTGCGGGTGCTTCATGAAATACTGGTCCAGCGCGTCCGGCTGGGCCACCAGCACCACCAGGCTGTCCCGGTCCTGGCGCCCCACCCGCCCCATGCGTTGCAAAGCCGTGACCATGGTGCCGGGGTAGCCCACCAGGATGCACACATCCAGGCCCCCGATGTCGATGCCCATTTCCAGGGCGCTGGTGGAGATGACTCCCCGCATCTTCCCTGAGGCCAGGCTGGTTTCGATTTCCCGGCGCTCCTCCGGAAGAAAGCCGGCCCGGTAAGAACTGATATAACGCCGCAGTTCCGGGACCTGGCGCAGAGCCCAAAGATGAATCAGTTCAGTGACTTTCCGCCCCTGGGTGAAACAGATGGTGGCCAGGTTCTGGCGAATGGCCTGGGAAAAAATGTGGGCCGCGGTGACGGCTGCGCCCGCCGGGGGATTCAGAAACAGCACATGCCGTCCCGACCGGGGCGCGCCGTTCTCCGTGATGAGTTCTACGTCCAGATTTGTTAAATTCTTAATGAAATCATTTGGTTCAGCGATGGTAGCGGATAACATCAAAAATTGCGGGTTAGCCCCATAATGGGCGCAGACCCGGCGCAGGCGCCGCAGCACCTGGGCCATGTGGCTGCCGAAGATGCCCCGGTAGGTATGCACCTCGTCGATGACCACGTAGCGCAGGTTCCTGAAAAAATCAATCCAGCCGTCGTGATACGGCAAAAACCCCAGGTGCAGCATGTCGGGATTGGTGATAAGCACGTGGGGGGGGCGGGCCTTGAGGGCTTGCCGGGCCGCCGGGGGCGTGTCGCCGTCATAAATGGCCGCAGAGAGAAAAGGGGAGGGGAGGGCGGCGTCCAGTTCCAGCAGGGCCTTAAGCTGATCCTGCTCCAGGGCCTTGAGGGGAAAAAGATACAGGGCCCGGGCCTGGGGTTCCGCCATCAGGGTGGCCAGCACCGGCAGGTTGTACATCAGGGTCTTGCCGCTGGCCGTGGGCGTGGCGGCGAGCAGGTGTTTGCCCTGGCGGACTGCGGCCAGAGCCTCTCCCTGATGACGATAGAGACGGGTGATACCCTGGCTCGCCAGGGCCTCTAGGAGAGGAGCCGGTAAGTCCGGGTTCCCCTCAAAATATTCCACCGCCTTGGAAGGAACATACTCATAGTGGGCCAGTATGTCCCGATAATCAGCCGATTCCTTCAGTGAGCGGACAAATTCCAGCAGCATGGTTGGTGATGGGAGGTTGGTGGGGTAGGGCGGGGACCTGAGGTCCAAGGCCAGGCCCTTACCCCACTATAGGAGAATCAATGACCCCCGGCTTCCCCTTTTTTCCTTGTGCCCACATCGAAGTGGGGCCAGTCAGCATTGACCCCGGTATAGAGCCATTCCTGGGGGATGCGCAAACCCAGCCATTTGGCCGCGGTGTACACCCAGGCGGGCAGGTTCCGGGCGTCGATTCTGTGCATGGCCTCCCGATTGTAATGGCGCAGGGCAAAGCTCACGGGGTTGGGGTTGCCGTCCACCACGTTTTT
>JBAQHL010000263.1:0-3938 GCA_049288295.1 Desulfobaccales bacterium | reverse complement strand
GTCTGGGGCTTTTCTGATAAAAACCACTGTTAATAATACCCGTGGAAAGATGTGGATGCAAAGACGCTGACCTGCAGGATATGGCCAGGGGGGCCGGGTGTATTTGCATATATATCAAGGAATACATCCATAAACTTTTAAATTACCGAAACCGGAAAGGAGCAATCGTGAAGGAGCAGGCGCAAAAACTTGTCAAGGCCACCCAGACGCTGGTGGGGTATATTCAGGACAATCACGTGTACGATAAGCTGGCCGATGGCGGTTGCGGTCTCTATGACACCTACCGTTCAGATCCCTTTGATGAGGCCATCAACAACGCCAGGGCGGCCGCCCAGGAGATGGAGAAGGCTCTGGCCGAGGCGGGTTGAGTCTCTTTTTTTACAGGGGTGGGGCAGGTTATCAAGGGCGGGTTTAAAACCCGCCTCTACCAGCCACCACCTTCGACCTATGCAGGGGCGCAATTCATTGCGCCCTTTTAGGGCTCGATAAATCGAGCCCCTAAAGCCCCCCCTGTATAATGAATTAAGGCTCCTTAGGGGTTAAGAATTATGGCATGAACATTCTTTTACCCCGCAATCATTTCATAGAGACCAAGAAACGTAGGTCGAGCACTGCCCGCCGCATATACCGGTGGGCGAAGTCCACCTGCACCCATCTCATGCCATCTCATAACCCGCGGCTTTGATCACCCGGGCCAACTCCTCGTTGGGAATAGGGTTGGCGCTGGCAAAGCTGACCCGGCCGCTGGCCAGATCAACCTGGACCTGGGAAACGCCGGGGAGGGCCTCCAGGGCCTTGGTCACCGCGGCAGCGCAATGGCCGCAACTCATGCCTTTGACCGTAATTTCCATAAATTTCTCCCTCTTGAAGAATGCAGCCGCAAGGCTTAAGTCTACTTTTGTACAGGTTGAAAACCTGTGCTACCAGGATTTTTCTGAAAACCTCTGCCACCAGGTGAACCCAGGCATCAAGTTTCAGTTAATCTGGAAACTGAGACCTCTGCGAAAAACCTTGCTGTCATCCTGAGCGAAGCGATGGATCTCGTATTTTGGCATGGTTATGAGATTCTTTGGTCGCTTCGCTCCCTCAGAATGACAGGTTCTTGGACTTTCGCAGAAGTCTTAAACTTAAACTCAAACCCCAGAGCTCAACACTCAACACTCAACGCTTACAGCTTACAGCTTTTCTTCATCTGGGATGAAAAAAATCGGCCAGCAGTTCAAGGCCGTCCACCAGGCGGGGGCCGGGGCGGTCCACCAGGTCAGGCTCCACCCACAGGAGGCGGCCTGTCTTGATGGCCGGCAGCATATGCCAACTCCGCCAAAAATTCATGCGGCGGGGCAGGGACGAGGCGTCGGCCATGCCGGTGAACAAGATGATGTCAGGCTGGGCCTTGAGGACTTCCTCCAGGTTGAACACGGGGTGGCGTTGGTCAATGTCATGGGCGATGTTGGCTCCGCCGGCCCGCTGGATGAGGTCGCCCTGGATGGAGGAGCGGCCCACGGTGATGAGAGGCTCCTGGTCGATTTCCAGGAGAACCCGGGGGCGGGGCAGGCCCTTGATGCGGTTTTAGATTTGGTTAGCCCGGGCTTTGAGAGGGGGAAGCTTCCGCCGGGCCACTTCTTGGGTGCCGGTGAGGCGGGCGATATCCTCGATGAGACGGAACAGTTCGGGGAGAGTGTCGGCCCGCCTTTAATAATAAGGATTTCTCCGGTGGCGTAAAACGTCCAGGGCGCCGTCCCCCTCCCCCTGGTGGGCCATGGCCAGGACCAGGTCGGGTTTCAGATGCAGGATGGCCTCAAGATTAAACTCCCAATAGGTGCCGACCCGGGGCTTGTCCTTCACTTCCGGGGGATAATTGCAAAAGGAGGTGACTCCCGCTACCCGGTCTCCCAATTCCAAAAAATAAAGGATTTCGGTGATGCTGGGGGCCAGGGAAACCAGGCGAGCCGGCGGAGCAGGGGGAAAAACCTGGCGGGCCTGGCCCTCTGCACTGGCATGAATTTCCGGGTTCAGCCAGGTCAGAAGGACCAGGACCGTCAGGACGCCATGGATAAGGAGCCGAAAAAACTGTTTAATACCGTTTCCGGTTTGTTGTTCTTGGTCTTCGCTGACAAAAATCTTACTGTCGACAGGTTGCATTTGCCAAAAAAAGCCGTTGAAATCCGCTTTCAAACCGACGGCCAACCACCTGCCCATAAAACGAAAAATCCCCAACTCCAAAAAGAGTTGAGGATTGCACCCTGTTTCCTTGATCCTCAAGGGGGGCGCCGGGCGGGCCTCGCCGCCCGTACGCCGATCCATACAGGCAGGTCTTCTGACTTTTGGATCATCCTACTCCCGGCGCCTTCCCAGAAGACTGCTTAATTCCCAGTGGCTCTTTGCCGGTTTCGTCCCCAAATACAGCGGCGGGACCGTGACGGATTCACACCGTCTTCCCTTTTCCCCCCAAAAAGGGGAACCTGCATGGTAAATATACCTTATAATACAGCAGATCATTTGTCAAGCATAATTTTTAGGGAGTGGGCGAAAACGAAGCCTCCCAAAGGAAGCGCCAGGGCTTGGGCCACAGGGCCGCACTTGGCCTGAAGGAGGAAAAAGAGGCGGGGGTCGGCCAGGTGCCCCATGGTTTCAAAGTGGCCCATACCCTTGGCAATAATGAGGCGGGCCTGGCGAAACGCCTCCTTAAACTCGGGACTGGTTTGGGAAAGCACCAGGCCCACGGTCTTGGAACCGGTTTCCAGAACCGGTGCCAGGGAAGAGTGGAGGCCCGAAGCCACCAGATCAGCCAGGGTCAGGTCGTTCTGAATGGGACCGCCCTTGACCACATAAAGCACCTGCCAGCCGCAATTGCGCAGATGCTTAACCAATGGCGCGTCGAAATGCTGCTCGCCGGCATTGTCCGCCAAATAGAGGAGAAGGCCGGGCTCCGCCCCCAAAAGGTCCTGGAAGACTGCCAGATGGGAGGTGGCCAAGACGATTTCCTGGGTAAACTCCTGGGCGACTTCCATCTCGGAGCGAAAAAAGTCCACGGCGTTCCCCAAGACCGCCAGCTTGAGCCGGGACTCCAGGGTATCGGTAAAGGAGGGGGCTACGGCCTTGAAATGACGGCCCAGAAAAGCGGTTTCGGCTTCTTTATGCGGGCGGAAGGGATCAGGGTTTCCGGAGATTTCCTGGATTTGCCGATGAAAGCGGTTGGCTATGAGGGCAGGGATGGCTCCGGGACCAAATTCTTCATCAATGACGGCCAGGGCCGCAGCCCGGGCAGCCCTCCTCAGGCCCGCGTCCTGAGTGGCCAGATTTACGGTGAGATCAACCAGGCGGATGAGACAGTCCAGACATTCGGCGCGTATGTGCATGGGTTTCATAAAGAGGCTGTAGGCTTTAAGCTATAGGCCATAAGCTTAAAAGCAAGAAAAAAAGCGCGTTTTCTGTGTCATTAACTGAACCCGCGGAGGCCACCAGTTCCCCTTATTCAGGTTAAACGATTTTACATTGGGAATAAAGACATAGGATGAATAGTGAAAGATGCTGACCACGGTGGACACTGCACCGCCGATATGACTCAAGGTCTCACGCTTCTAAGCTTAAAGCTTATAGCCTATAGCTCACAGCTTAATGCTTGTCACGAACTCGGCGCCGGAGTATCATGAGCCCATGGCGGCCGTCTGGAAGTGGCGGGAAGAAAAGGCCGAAGAATTCTGGCAAGAGGCCCGGAGACAGTTGGTTGCAGGGAGACTTGTGGCCCTGCCCACCGAGACCTTTTACGCCCTGGCGGTCCATCCCTTTTTAGAAGCGGCTTTGGCGCGCCTGTTGGCTCTCAAGGGACGTTCCGTGGACAAGCCGGTGCTCCTTTTGGTGTCCGGCCCGGACATGGTTTCCCGGGTGGCTATAGATATTCCGGCGCCAGCCGGCAAACTCATGGCGAGGTTCTGGCC
>JBAQHL010000262.1:0-2007 GCA_049288295.1 Desulfobaccales bacterium | reverse complement strand
TCTCCCGGAGGGTGCCATTGTCGTCAACGCCAGCCGCGGGGCGATCGTCGACGACGATGCGCTCATAGCCGCCTTGAAATCCGGGAAGGTGGCTGCCGCCGGTCTTGATGTGTTCAACAACGAGCCCAACATCGATCCCCGGTACCGGGACCTGCCGAACACATTCCTGATGCCCCACATCGGCAGCGCAACCAAGGAGACACGCGACGCCATGGGATTCCGGGCCCTGGCCAACCTGGACGCATTTTTCGCAGGCAGAGAACCGCGGGATCGGGTGGCGTGAAGACCTAAGGACTTTCTTCTTCACCCCCACCTTTGCCCTCCCCCTCAAGGTGGAGAGGAATTTTGGGTTGCCGGATAGAGGGAGATAGGCTGGAAAAGGAGGCTGTGCCTGATATGGACATCACCGATTGGATTATCAGAGCTGCGATCTTCGGCGTGCTGGCTGCCGTGGTGATCGGCACCTTTCAGAATCTTTACGATGCCATCAAGAACAGAGGGAAGAAGTAGACTGCCTGTTTTCATGCATCCGCAGCGGTTGCGGTGCTCACGACCCCTGCTCGTTTCTTTCGATATTGGCTGACCACGCACAGGGCCAGCAAGCCGATGCCTATGACGTCGGTGACCGTTCCGGGATCCACGAGCAGGAGGCCTCCCACAGCGAACACTATCCGTTCGATCCAACTCATAGGCGCCACGAAATAGCCGATCATGGCCGCTCCGATCGCCGTCATCCCCGCGCACGACGTGATCAGGGTCTGAATCATCGAGTACCACGTTGTGTTCACCCAGAGCATCGAGGGGTTCATGACAAAGATGTAGGGCGTGATAAAAGCGCCGATCGCCAGTTTGGTGGCCGTGATGCCGGTCTTTAAAGGGTTGGACTTGGCGATGCCGGAGCCGGCATAAGCGGCCAGGGCGACCGGCGGCGTAATGTCGGCGACAATCCCGAAATAGAAGACAAACAAATGGGCCGCCAGCGGGTGCACCCCGAGCTGGATCAGGGCCGGCGCAGCGATGGTGGAGGTGATGATGTAGTTGGCCGTGGTCGGCACGCCCATGCCGAGAATGAGGGAGGTGATCATGGTGAAAATGAGTGTGATCAGGAGGTTTCCCCCGGCCAACTCGACCAGCCCGTTCCCCAGCTTGAGACCCAAACCGGTCAGGGTGATGGCCCCGATGATGATGCCCGCCGAAGCGCAGGCCAGGGCCACGCCGATGGCATTCCGAGCCCCGAGCTCGAAGCCGTCGGCTATTTGCCTGAAACTCATGCGGGTGGCCTTCTTCAAGGCGCCGGCGATGATACACGTCACCAGCCCCATCAGCGCGGCGTAGAGCGGCGTGAACCCGACCGAAAGAAAGATGATGATCGCAAACAGGGGCACGAACAGATGGCCCCGTTCCCGCATGACATCGGCGAATCTGGGCAGCTCGTCGCGGCTCAAGCCGCGCAGGTTGCAGCGCTTGGCCTCGAAGTGAACCTCCATGAACACCCCGAAGAAATAGAGACAGGCCGGGATGGCGGCCGCCTTGGCGATGTCAAGGTAAGGCACATTCAAGAACTCCGCCATGATAAAGGCCGCCGCCCCCATGATGGGCGGCATGATCTGGCCGCCTGTGGAGGAGGAGGCTTCCACCGCCGCGGCAAACTCGGGCCGGTAGCCCAGGCGCTTCATCATGGGGATGGTGAGGCTCCCGGATTCGACCGTGTTGGCCACGGAGCTGCCGGACACCGTGCCCTCCAGCGCGCTCGTCACAATGGCCATCTTGGCCGGTCCTCCGGAGGCCCAGCCCGCCACGGCGTTGGAGATGTCGATGAAGAGCTGGCCCAGCCCGGATTTTTCACGGAAAGAACCGAAAAGGATAAAGAGGTAGATAAAGGTTGCCGCCACCCCCAGGGGAATGCCCAGGATGCCTTCGGTGGTGAGGTACATGTGCGAGGCGATGCGCTCCAGGGAGTACCCGCGGTGCGCCATGAAGCCCGGGAAATAGGCCCCGAAATAGGTG
>JBAQHL010000261.1:0-11133 GCA_049288295.1 Desulfobaccales bacterium | reverse complement strand
GTTCAGATTGGGGCGGGTGTTAAACTCGCCCCTAGGTTCCTGGCCTTACCCCAAAAATTCACAGCAAAGGATCAGTATGGCAAAAGGTGCGTATCCGGAGGCTTTGCAGCGAGTAGTGGCGGCCTTGAGTCGGTGGCCCGGGGTGGGGGAGAAGACTGCCGCCCGGCTGGCGTTATATTTGCTCCGGGCTCCCCGGGGGGACGTTTTGGAGCTGGCCCAGGCGGTGACCGACCTTCAGGAAAAGGTGCGCCTCTGCCGGCGCTGCTTTGCCTTTGCGGACCAGGAGCTTTGCCCCCTGTGCGCCAGCCCCTCCCGCCAGGAGGGCGTCCTCCTGGTCGTAGCGGACCCCGGGGACCTTTTGGCCATCGAAAAAGTGGGCTGGTTCCAGGGCCGCTACCATGTCCTGGGCGGGGTGCTCTCGCCCCTGGAAGGGGTGGGGCCGGACGATCTCCGGATCAGGGAACTCCTGGAGCGCATTCAGTCCGAGGGCATAAAAGAGGTGATCCTGGCCTTAAACCCCAGCCTGGAGGGGGAGGCCACCACCACCTATCTCAGCCAGGAGCTCAAACCCCTGGGGGTCAAGGTGAGCCGCATCGCTTACGGCCTGCCCATGGGCGGCGACATCAAGTACGCCGACCGGGACACTCTGAGGGAGGCTCTGAGCTACCGGGTGGAAACGTGAAGGAGAGCAGTCAGCAGTTAGCAGTAAAAAAAAGCGCTTTAAGTTATATTTAAAGATTATGGCAGAGCTTATAATTCCCGTTCCTAAAGAAAAGATTGCCGAGTTTTGTCGGAGGCATCACATCAAAAAATTGGCGATCTTCGGGTCTGCCCTGCGTGCTGATTTTCGGGACGATAGCGATATAGATATTTTGGTGGAATTTGAACCTGAGCACATCCCAGGTCTGGCATTTTTTGCTATGCAGGAGGAGTTATCTGAGATTCTTGGGAGAAAAGTGGATCTCAATACCCCCGAATGTTTGAGCCGCTATTTCCGCGAAAATGTTTTGCAAGAGACTCGGGTGCAGTATGTCGAAGGATGATCTCGTGCGTCTGCGGCATATGCTGGACAGCGCCCGGGAGGCCGTTGAGCTGAGCCGGGGGAAATCTCGCCCTGACCTCGATAAAGATCGGGTTCTATGTCTGGCCCTGGTCCGGCTTTTGGAAATTGTCGGGGAAGCGGCTAACCGGGTTACTTCTGCCACAGCAAAACCCGGACATCCCCTGGTCTCAAATTGTTAGTCTCCGGAACCGGCTGATTCATGGCTACGATACTATTAATCTGGACATTCTTTGGAAAATCCTGACAGGTGACTTGCCACAACTGATTGCTCATCTCGAAGAGATTAAAGAACCTTGAGTGAGATTACCGCAATTAATCTTCATAAATCCTGAGGAGAAAAAGGCAGTTTTTAAATCTAACGCCTCACCACAGCCTGCTTACCGCTAACTGCTGACTGCACACCATGTTCGACCGCCGTTTGGTGCAAAATTTCGACTGGCCGTTGCTGGCCCTGATTCTCCTCATTGCCGGCCTCGGCATCGTCAACTTATACAGCGCCGGGTACAACCACACCCCGGAGAACGTCAGCCCGGTGTTTATCAAGCAGACTTACTGGCTCCTGGTAGGGCTCTGTGTCATGTTTCTCACCCTCACCATTGATTACCGCCATCTGGAAAGGCTGGCCTATCCGCTCTACATCGTCAGTATCATTCTGCTTCTCGCGGTCATGGTGGCGGGGAAAACCGTTTCCGGCTCCAAGCGCTGGCTGGGAGTGGGCTTTTTTTCCATCCAGCCCTCGGAACTGGTGAAAATCGCCATTATCCTGGTGCTGGCCCGGTATTTCCACCGGCTGGCCCCCCAGGGACCCCTGACCCTCAGGGATATGGTTTTCCCCCTGGTGATTATTCTCATCCCCGCGGCTCTCATCGCCAAACAGCCGGATTTGGGCTCCGCCATCCTGGTAACCCTGGTGGGCATCTCCATGATTTTAATGGTGGGAGTTCACTGGCGGCCGCTCCTCATCGGGGTCATCCTTCTGGTGAGCGCCATACCTGCGGCCTGGCCCTTTTTAAAAGAATATCAGCGGCAGCGCGTCCGCATTTTCCTCGACCCGGAACAGGACCCTCTGGGCGCGGGCTATCACATCATCCAATCGAAGATTGCCGTGGGGTCCGGCCAGTTCTGGGGCAAGGGATTTTTACAGGGCACCCAGAGCCAGCTTCACTTTCTCCCCGAACAGCACACGGATTTCGTGTTTTCGGTTTTTGCCGAGGAATGGGGTTTTGTGGGCTCCGCAGTCCTGGTGTTGCTTTATTTGATCCTAACCCTCTGGGGCATTCTCATCGCCAAAAACTGCAACGAGCGTTTTGGCCAACTGCTGGCCCTGGGGGTGACGGCTTTCCTTTTCTGGCAGGTGTTCGTCAACCTCTGCATGGTTACGGGCCTGATGCCCGTGGTGGGCATTCCGGTGCCCCTGTTCAGCTACGGCGGCTCCTCCCTGATAACCACCATGCTGGCCCTGGGACTGCTTCTCAACCTGCGCATGCGCCGCTTTCTCCTGGGAGGCTGAATTTTTTTCAAAAAACATTTTGACAGGCCTTAGAAAATAGGGTACAAGGGCATTCGTGAAAAGATACACATGTGCCCCTAGCTGCACATCAAGCCCTTTTTTCGGTAACATCATAAATTTACAAATAAATTTAGAGGTGGCACACCGAGATGATTGATATTGACTGGACTTTGTTTGCGCAACTTCTCAATTTTCTCGTGCTGGTGTTCCTGTTGAACATGGTGCTTTTCCGGCCTATCCGGAAGATCATCCAGAGCCGCCAGGCCCGTCTGGCCTCCTTTGAGGAGGACATTTTCGGGTTAGGGGACAACCGGCAGGGTATTTTGGGAAAGGTGGACGAGGAGCTGGTTGCGGCTCGACGGGAAGGCTTGGGGTTGCGGGAAGGCTTGCGCCAGGAAGGTTCCCAGGCTGAGGCTTCTTTGCTCGAGCAGGTGAAAAAGGAAGTGGATGCCGAGTGGGCCCGGGTGGAAGCCAAGATCAAAGCCGATGTGGGCAAGGCCCGGGATGCACTCTCGGCCCAGGCCCAGGATTTCGCCATGGCCCTGGCCACCAAAATTCTGGGGAGGAAGCTCTCATGAGGGATAAACTGACAGCCTCACGCTGGTGGACGGCAATCTTCCTGGGGTTGGGCTCGGTGCTCCTGACGGTCGGCCTCGCCCTGGCCAGCGGCGGCGAAGGGGGGCACGGCGACGCCCATGGCGTTACCCCGGAAAAGATCCAGGATTTTATCTGGCGCATTTTCAACTTTGTGGTGTTCGCCGCCATCCTGATCAAGCTGGTGGCCAAGCCGGCCAAGGCCTTTTTCGCTTCACGCTCCGCTGACATCGGCCAAACCCTGGAAGAACTGGAAGCAAAAAAGGCCGAGGCCGAAGCAGCCTTGAAGGCCGCGGAATCCAGGCTGGCCGAGGTGGCCAACGAGCGGGAACAGCTTATCAAGCAGTTTATCGCCGAGGGTGAGCTGGAGAAAAAGAAAATTATTGAGAAGGCTGAAGCGGTGGCCGTCCGCATTAAGGACATGGCTGTCCTCAGCATTGAACAGGAAACCAAGAAGGCCGCCCAGGGGCTCAAGAAAGAAGTGGCGGAGCAGGCCACCCAGATGGCGGAAGCGCTCATCAAAAAGGAAATCACTTCCACTGACCAAAGCAAGTTGGTGGAGGAATACCTACATAAGGTGGTGGAGAAACATTGATTGACCTGACCGTTTCCCGACGCTATGCCAGGGCCTTGATGATGTTGGGCCAGGATGATGGCAAATACAAGGAGTACGGGGAGGAGTTGAAGGTTTTCTCTCAACTCTTGGAGCGGGAGCCGGAATTGAAGGATGCTTTGATCAACCCGGTTCACAGCATGGAGGAACGGAAAAAACTGTTGCTCCGCATTGCTGATCTCCTGAAGTTATCCCCGATAGTCAGTAATTTCCTCAAACTCCTGTTTGACAAACTCCGTCTCGCCGCTCTTCCTGGTATTTCCCAGGTTTATCAGCACTTGGCGGACGAAATCGAGAATCTCAAACGGGCTCGGGTTAAGTCTGCGGTTCCCCTGGATGAAGACATGCAGGAGCGCCTGCGGAAGGCCATGGAAAAAATGACCAAATCCAAGGTGGTCATGGAATTTGAAGAAGATCCCAGCATCATCGGCGGCGTGGTCGCCATGGTGGGGGACTTAGTGCTGGACGGCAGTGTCCGCACCCAGCTTAATGCTTTGAGAGAATCTTTAATCAAAGGCGAGGTCGTATAAATGGAAATCAGAGCCGAGGAAATCAGCCAGATAATCCGCACGCAAATTAAGGATTACGAAAAAAAGGTGGAAGTGGCCGAGACCGGCACGGTTCTCTCCGTGGGTGACGGTATCGCTCGCGTCTACGGGGTGGAAAAGTGCATGGCCATGGAACTTCTCGAGTTCCCGGGCAAAATCTACGGCATCGCCCTCAACCTGGAAGAGGATAACGTGGGATGCGCCATCCTCGGCGAAGATACCCACATTAAAGAGGGCGACATCGTTAAACGCACCGGGCGTATCGCTGAAGTGCCGGTGGGCGACGCAGTTATCGGCCGGGTTATCGACCCGGTGGGCAACCCCATCGACGGCAAAGGCCCCATCGAAGCCAAGGAATTCCGGCGCATTGAAATGAAGGCCCCCGGCGTCATCGAACGCCAGCCGGTGAACGAGCCCATGTACACCGGTTACAAGGCCATCGACGCCATGACCCCGGTGGGTCGCGGTCAGCGGGAACTGGTCATCGGCGACCGTCAGATCGGCAAAACCGCGCTGTGCGTGGACGCCATCATCAACCAGAAAGACTCCGGCGTCATCTGCATTTACGTGGCCGTGGGCCAGAAGAAATCCACCGTGGCCCAGGTGGTGGACGCCCTGGAGCGTCACGACGCCATGAAGCACACCATCGTGGTCAATGCTTCCGCTTCGGAGCCCGCCCCCCTGCAGTACGTGGCCGCCTATTCCGGCTGCGCCATGGGGGAATACTACCGGGATTCCGGCCGCCACGCCCTCATCATTTACGACGATCTCACCAAGCAGGCCCAGGCTTACCGGCAGATTTCCCTGCTGCTCCGCCGCCCGCCGGGACGTGAGGCCTATCCGGGTGACATCTTTTATAACCACTCCCGCCTGTTGGAGCGGGCCGCCAAGCTGAATGATACGCTGGGTGCCGGGTCAATGACGGCCCTGCCCATCATCGAGACCCAGCAGGGCGACGTGTCGGCCTACATTCCCACCAACGTTATTTCCATCACCGACGGGCAGGTGTACCTGGAGCCCAGTCTGTTCTTCTCCGGCATCCGGCCTGCCATCAACGTGGGTCTGTCCGTCTCCCGGGTAGGCGGCGCCGCCCAGGTCAAGGCCATGAAGCAGGTGGCCGGCATGCTGCGTTTGGAATTGGCCCAGTATCGTGAGCTGGCCGCGTTCGCCCAGTTCGGCTCCGAACTCGACAAGTCCACCCAGCAGCAGCTCAACCGGGGCATCCGGCTGGTGGAAATCCTGAAGCAGCCCCAGTACCAGCCACTTGTCATGGAACGGCAGATTTCTATTATTTATGCCGGCACCCGGGGGTTCCTGGACAAGTACCCGGTGGACGTGCTCGCCCAGTACGAGCAGCAGCTCTACTCCTTCCTGGAATCCAAGCACATTGAGATTCTGAAGGAGATTAAGGAGCAAAAAACCATCTCCGAGGACCTCGACAACCGCATGAAGGCTGCCTTTACGGAGTTCGACAGCGTCTTCCAGGCCACCATCGGCGCCGCGGCGGCATAAGGTAAGCTGGAGGATAAGCCATGGCAACCTTACAAGATATTCGGCGGAAGATCAGCGCCGTCAAAAAGACCCAGCAGATCACCAAGGCCATGAACATGGTGGCCGCCGCCAAACTTCGGGGCGCGCAAACGCGCATGGAGAATTTCCGCCCCTACGCCGAGTCCTTTTCTGTCATGCTGAAGAACTTGGCCAGCGGTGTGGAGCCGGAAATCCATCCTTTTTTCCAAAAGGCCGAAGAAGTGAAGAAGGTGGCGCTGGTGCTCATGACCGCTGACCGCGGCCTCTGCGGCAGCTTCAACGTCAACCTGATCAACGCCGCTAATAAGTTCAAGCGGGAAAAAGAGGCCGATGGCATCGAAGTGGCCGTCACTTGCGTGGGCCGGAAAGGTCGGGACTTCTTCCGCCGCCGCCAGGCCGACATGCCCCGGTTTTTCGTGGACGTGTGGAACAAGTTCGACTACACCAACGCCATCACGGTGGGTCGGGATGTCATGAGTGATTTTCTGAGCGGCGAAATCCAGGAAGTTTATCTCATCCACGCCCATTTTATTAACATGGCTATCCAGAGACCTTACCTGGTGAAGCTCCTGCCCATCGAGCCCGAAGCAGCCGTCGAAGAGGCCGCTCCCAGCGCGGAATACATCTTTGAGCCGCCGGTGGCCCAGTTTCTGGAATATCTCTTGCCCAAGCATCTCAATACGGTGATCTACCATGGCTTTCTGGAAAATGCCGCCAGTGAGCATGCGGCCCGCATGACCGCCATGGATAATGCCTCCACTAACTGCAAGGATATGATTACCAGTCTCACCTTGGTGATGAACAAGGCCCGGCAGGCGGCCATTACTAAAGAACTAATGGATATCGTGGGCGGCGCCGAAGCCTTGAAGGGCTAACCGCCTTAGCGAGGAGGATAGTGAGATTATGAATATTGGCAAAATCGCCCGCGTCATCGGACCTGTAGTGGACGTGGAATTCCCGGAGGGCCAACTGCCGGAGATCCGCAACGCTCTTTTTATCAGCAACCCCGCCATCGACGAAACCGAAGACAATCTGGTGGTGGAAGTAGCCCAACACCTGGGGAACAATGTCGTGCGCACCATCGCCATGGACATCACCGATGGTCTGGTCCGCGGCATGGCAGTTAAGGACACCGGCAGCCCCATCATGGTGCCCGTGGGAGCCGAAGCCCTGGGCCGGGTGCTCAACGTGGTGGGCCGGCCGGTGGACGGCCTCGGGCCTGTGCAGGCCAAGAACATGTCCCCCATCCACCGATCAGCTCCCTCTTTCGTGGACCAGGACACCACCGTCAAGGTGCTGGAGACCGGCGTTAAGGTTATTGACCTTCTGGTGCCGTTCCCCCGGGGCGGTAAAATGGGCATGTTCGGCGGCGCCGGCGTCGGCAAGACCGTCGTCATGATGGAGATGATTCACAACATCGCCATGCACCACGGCGGCATCTCCGTGTTCGCCGGCGTAGGCGAGCGCACCCGTGAAGGCAACGACCTCTACCTCGAAATGAAGCACTCCGGCGTTCTTCCCAAGGCGGCCTTGATTTACGGTCAGATGACCGAGCCGCCGGGAGCCCGGGCCCGGGTGGCCTTGACGGCCCTCACCGCTGCGGAATATTTCCGTGATGTGGAAGGCCAGGACACCCTGCTCTTCATTGACAACATCTTCCGTTTCACCCAGGCGGGTTCCGAAGTATCGGCGCTCCTGGGCCGCATGCCCTCCGCTGTGGGTTACCAGCCCACCCTGGGTACGGACTTGGGTGAATTGCAGGAGCGCATCACCTCCACCAAGAAGGGTTCGGTAACCTCGGTGCAGTGCATCTATGTGCCCGCCGACGACTTGACCGACCCGGCCCCGGCCACCACCTTCGCCCATTTGGACGGCACCGTGGTGCTCTCCCGGGCCTTGACCGAGCTCGGCATCTACCCCGCGGTGGATCCCCTGGACTCCACCTCCCGGATTCTGGACCCCATGGTCCTGGGTGAAGAGCATTATCTGGTCTCCCGGCAGGTGCAGGTGATTCTGCAGAAGTACAAGGACCTGCAGGACATCATCGCCATCCTGGGCATTGACGAACTCTCCGATGAAGACAAGATAGTCGTGGCCCGGGCCCGGAAGATTCAGCGCTTCCTGTCCCAGCCCTTCTTCGTGGCCCAGACCTTCACCGGCCAGGAAGGCAAATTCGTCACCGTGCCCGACACCGTACGGGGCTTCAAAGAAATCATCGAAGGCAAGCACGATGATCTTCCTGAGCAAGCCTTCTACATGGTGGGCGGCATTGAAGAGGCGGTGGCCAAGGCCGAACGGCTGGCCGCGGCCTAAAGCACCCGGGAGGCCAGCACCATGGCAGAGAAGTTACTGTTGGAAGTTGTCACCCCGGACCGGAAGCTCCTTTCCGCCGAAGCGGATGTGGTGGTTCTCCCGGGGGTGGAAGGCCAGTTCGGCGTCCTTTACGGGCACGTCCCCTTCCTCTCAGCTCTCGATATCGGGGAGATGTACTACCGGGACGGCGGGAAAACTGAATTCCTGTCAGTGAGCGGCGGTTTCGCCGAAGTCACCGGCACCAAGGTCACCATCGTGGCCGAGTCCGCCGAAGTTGGCAAGGAAATCGACATCGAACGGGCCAAGCGGGCCCTGGAACGGGCCGAGAAACGCATGGCCATGGCCAGGACCGAGAACGTCGACTTCGTCCGGGCCGAAGCGGCCCTGCGCCGGGCCATCATGCGCATGAAGGTGGCCGGCCGCTAACCCATAAACCAAAGTATAGACTTTTCACAGGCAAGCCTGGGTCTCCCGGGCTTGCCTTTCTTTTTACAAACTTGCTTTATCGATGTATGATACCCATATAAGATTAGGAAGGGCAATCTGTAGCCGCAGGCTTTAGCCTGCGCCAGGATAACGCAAATGAACAAAAGAGGACGCAAGAAGATTTATAAAAGGATAGTCCAAAGCACCACTGGCATCTGGGTCAAAGGAGACGGCCTGGCTTGTCAGGAGAAGTTGCGCGCCAAATGGGACAAGCGTTTGCAGGGTTATTATTTACTAAAGGCAACCGATGATGAAGATAACTTATAATCCTGAAATTGATATCCTGAGCATTTCTTCCTGAGCATTTTATTGTGATCTGCCTAAGCCTTTCTGGAAGTATGGTCCAAAAGCAAGAAACCCCTCTTGGAAATGCTACCCTTTATCAACGAGACATGACCTGGGCCGCCGCTTGTGGCATCAGGGAACATCCGTTGAAGGATGAATTGGAACAGTATCTGAAATGGAAGGAGAAGAACTCCAAAGGCCGGCCCGGGAGGTGATGGCGGTTTTGGCGTTGCTGCGGGCTCTGAGATAGATTTAACGGTTCAGAATTTGAATGGACACCGATTGGATTTTAATCCCCAAAGGCCACCCATCGTCCTTTCACCATCTTGCCAGAACATTTCGGACAGGGCCGCCCCTTATCCTGGGGGAAGCTCCCGGCGCTTTAAATCAATGGGTTGTCACCGCAAGGAAGGTGGCGAGAGAAGGAGGAGAGGCTATGACTCACAATCCCGAGAATTGGGACAGAGCAAAGCGGCTTTTACACAAGGCGGGCGAAGAAAGTCGTATTCCCCTGGGCCTTTCTGAGGTTATCGACCGGGGGCCCAGTATTGAATACGACGTCCTCATGGCCGGTCCGACAGGGAAAATACAGAGTGGCGACATTATCCGGCGGAAGTTGACCTTTAAGCAGGCTATGGAATTTCTCCGGGGTTTCCGCCTTGGCTTTGCCCTGGGCTCCGGCAAAATCCAGCCAGGACCAGAGGTGTCAAAGTTTATTCGACAGGAGGATGAGCCTGACCGAACAAAATGAGCAGAAGGTATTGTGGCTCCCGGACTTCCTCCGACAGAATTGGGGAGCCCGGGTGGGCCTGGGCGTCCTGGTCCCGCAGGAAGTCAAAGACCTGGGGCCGTGGGAATACAGGCGCATTGGGAGGCCAAGGCGGAACGCCTCCTCCAGGAGGCGGACCAGCAGCCGGGGGGCGTCCGCCGCGCCCTGGAGTTTCTGGACCCGGACCTGGAAATGTGGGACCTGTCGGCGGACAGCCTCCTGTCAGTCCTGGGCAACCACCACAACGTCCGGGGGGGCCTGGGGTTACTCCTCCAGTATCTCCGCCATCCAAGCCAGGAACTCAAACAAGACCTCCTGGAGGTCTACGACCCTGACCCAGACGAGGTTCTGTCCCCGAAGGAGGACCTTGAGGAACAGGAGAATCTGATCTTCATCGAGTTCCTCTTTAATCTTTAAGCCTCGTGAATCACCCTTCCCGATGGGATGATTGTCACCCTCAGGGAAGATGCCCCAAGAGGGTTCGGTTCTGCCACAGGCGGGAAGCCTCCCACCACCGTCGAATCTTATCTTCTGAAATTTATTGGCCTGGTCTCATCAACCGGGGGCTGTCTGGCTGTCAGCGTGGAAAAGTTGAATAGTATCCAGAGGGGTCATATTTAACCCGGGGGGGAGGAGTCCCAAACTTGGGGTTTGCCTTTTGGGCCGCGAAAAGGGGGACGTGTTAAGGCGGTTTGGCTCGGACGACGACGGCGGCGGGGGCGGCGCCTGGCAGCTGCGTCGGCTCGGTATCGGTAGTGGTGTAATCGGCTAGGGGTGACCCTCATGGAAGGGATGGAGGTGCCCTCAGGCATGGAGACCCCGGTTTGACCATTTGCTCAGGTGGAGGAGTTTTGACGCCTGAAAAAGCGTCCCACGCTTTTTTAGAGGGTATTTAGGGGGGAGGTGGTGGCCCTGAATTTGTCCCCCACTGACCGATGCCCGAGGTTGGGCAAGGAGCTTGAACCAGGAGTGCTATAGGAGGGGGCAAGCCCTCAAAAAAAATAGGCAGCCACAAGAGCACATTTCTACCTTTTGCACACCAATATTGAACTATTGTGTTGGGAATAATGTTGGGAACAAAAGACAAGGGGTTAGGATTTAATGCCTAACCCCTTGATATTATTGGCGGGCGATGGGCGACTCGAACGCCCGACCTTTGGTTCCGGAGACCAACGCTCTATCCACCTGAGCTAATCGCCCGTAATTGGAATATTATCACATGACCCCGGCCTGTCAAGAAAACTGGCATCTATACCGATTGCCAGAAGTTTGTTCTCGTTCCCCCTCGCCCTGACCCTCTCCCCCCGCTGGGGTGATAATACCGTTTTCGGTTGGCGGTTTTCGGTTTTCGGTTGAAATAAAATGGATTATCAATAAGTTAATCGCTGAGTTTGTTGCATGTAAAACCGAACTCGGTATAAG
>JBAQHL010000260.1:0-2738 GCA_049288295.1 Desulfobaccales bacterium | reverse complement strand
ACCTTGCCCCCTTCCCTGAAACCCCACTTTCCCACCTTGCGCTTCCCGGTGTTTTTCGATAGTCTGAAATGAAGGAGGATCATGTCAGGAACCTTCTCCGATTTCTGCTGATGGCCGTCCTCATCCTGGCCCTGGGTTGCGGAGGGGGCCGCACCGCCCAAACCACCGCGTCTCCCCAAACCAGCTATGAGTTCCGCCGTCTGTGCCTGACCCTGGGCGCCCAGGATGGCAGAATCAGCCGGGAGGCCTTCCTGAACCAGGCCAAGGACAAGGCTGCGGCTGCCCAACTCTTTGACGCCTGCGACGTCAACCGGGGCTTTTTCGTCACCGAACAGGAAGCCAATCGGGCAAACCACCTGGAAAGCCTGAGGGGTCAGGTGATCCGCCTCACAACTCCATGACCACAGAGGCTCCTGGTCAGAATCAGGCGTCACCCTGGACCAGGAGCCCACCACGGTCAAACCCACTGCGGAGGATAAAAAAATGTCAGCAAAACCAATCGCGGCCTTGGGAGCCCTGCTGGTGCTCATGCTGGCCTGCGGCGCCAGCGGCCAGGCGGGCAAGCCCTATGACGCCATAGAATTTAGCAGGCTCAAGGGCATGAAGGGCTTCAGCGACAAGGCCCTGGATCTGCACTTCACCCTTTATCAGGGCTATGTCAAAAACACCAATCTGCTCCGGTCGGAATTGCAAAAAATGGCCGAGCAGAACCAGACCGCCACCCCCGCCTATGCCGAGCTGAAGCGGCGTTTCGGCTGGGAGTTCGACGGCATGCGCCTCCACGAGCTTTACTTCGGCAACCTGGGGGGCAAAGACCCCCTGTCCCCGGACAGCAAGCTCATGAAAAAAATCGTGGAGAATTTCGGGAGCTTTGACAAATGGGCCGCGGATTTTAAAGCCACCGGGGCCATGCGCGGCATCGGCTGGGTGGTGCTCTACGAAGACCCCAAAACCGGGAATCTCTTCAATACCTGGATCAACGAGCATGACGTGGGCCACCTGGCGGGCTGCACCCCACTCCTCATCATGGACGTCTGGGAGCACGCCTACCTGTCTGATTACGGTCTGAGGCGGGCCGACTACATCCAGGCCTTCTTCGACAACCTTGATTGGAAGGCGGTGGAGAGCCGGCTGGCAAAATAGCGCTTTTCTGTTTTCGGTTAACGCCTTAATAAGCAAACCTTTTGTAAAATGTCGCCGTGGCTAAGCCTGCGCTGCAGTTGCCCATGAGCCGTCCGGCGGCACACCCTTGAGACCTATGAAATCATGGGGTTGGGCGCACTGTTTGCCAACCTCAAATATTATGGTGCGTAATCCGCACCTTGTGGCTCGAAACTCAAAACTCGAAACTTCAAACCTTTCAAGAAAGAGGACCATTGGACCCCAAAGAGCAGACGCCGTCTGAACACAAAGCACCCGAGGCCCCCCCCCGGGCCCGAGCCCCCCTGCCCCCCGCCGGGAGCCGGGTTTCCCACGCAATTCGCCCGGTTGTTCTTCGGGGTGCTCACCGTCCTGGTCCTGTATTATGCCTATGAAATCATCAAACCTTATCTCGTAGAACTCTTTTTGGCCCTGGTCATCTTTTTCACCGCCAAGCCCCTCTATGAAGGAATCTCCCGGCTGCTCTTCGGCAGGCGCTCCCTGGCCTCCGCCCTCACCTGCCTGATTCTGGCCCTGGTTATCATTATTCCCCTCATCACCCTGGTGGGCATCGTCGCCAGACAGGCCCTGGAATTTTCCACCCTCTTGAGTGAGGGCTTGCAAAGCGGCTCCCTGGGCCAGTGGCTCAACACCAAGGTTGACCTTATCCAGGGCTATCTGGTGCGCTTGAACCTGCCGTTGCCTCCCGAGCAGATTAAATTCGAGGGCCTGGTCCGCACCATTCTCACCAACGCCAGCAAGTTCATCTATAGCAATGCCGTGGGGGTCCTCTCCGGATTCACCAGTTTTTTTCTGAGCCTCTCTCTTGTTCTTTTTGTGACGTTTTTTCTTTTCATTCAGGGGGACGCCTTTATTGCCGAAGTAAAGAAACTCTCCCCTTTGCCCGCCGCAGACAATGAGATGATCATTGCCGAAATGGAAGCCACCATCAAGGCCACCCTGTGGAGCACCGTGGTGGTGGCCTTTATCCAGGGTTCCCTCGGCGGGGTGGGGTTTCTCCTCTTTGGGGTCCCCCAGGCGGCCTTCTGGGGCACGGTGATGATCCCGGCCAGCGTCATACCCGTGGTGGGCGCCGCCATCATCTGGCTGCCCGCGGTAGGCTATCTCTTCCTCCAGGGCGCCACCGCCAAAGGCGTCGCCCTTTTGATCTTTTGCACCCTGGTCATCGGCTCCGTGGACAACCTGCTCAAACCCATGCTTATGCGGGGCTCCCGCTCCACGCCCACGGTTCTGGTGCTATTGGCCATTCTGGGAGGCATTTCTTATTTCGGCATGATCGGCTTTATCCTGGGTCCCTTTGTCCTCTCTTTGCTCCTGTCCCTGCTCGGCATCTACGAAAAGGCCATCCTGGCGCCGTCCCGTTCCCAGGACACCGTCCTGGCCTCAACATCTGATACCAAGGTGCAGCCCCAGGAAAAATAATTGTCGGGGCATGACGTGCCTTGCCCCTGCCGGGAAATTGCAAAAAAAAAGCCCATCTCCTTTCGGGAGATGAGCCCGTGATGGCCAATCATAATGCCCGCTCGGGATCAGGAAGCCCTTAACACTTCCTGCTTCACCTCGGACAAGTCCAGTTC
>JBAQHL010000259.1:0-5507 GCA_049288295.1 Desulfobaccales bacterium | reverse complement strand
ACACATGGGTCGGCCCCTACGGGTGTTTCATTTAAAAGAGAAAATTATATAAGGGGATCAAACTCTTGATCTTTCCACCAACCAGCCCTCACTTCTCCTTCTTGCCTAAACACGGTAGGACGGGCTTCCAGCCCGTCCAGGCACGGGCAGGATGCCCGTGCTACCGGTCAAACTTAAGCAGCACAGGCGTCCCGCCTGTGGCACAGGCAAGATGCCTGTGCTCCCGGAGAGACGTGGTTTCTAGTTTCGAGACATTCCTCATCACCCTGCCAAGAATAATTCATTTATTGGCTCCATCTTTTCGATTATGATGAAAAAAACTCTTCTGGGGGCGGAGCATGAATTGGCTGTCTGGCGGTCTGACGAGCAACCTGCCGAGGTGTCGGCGTTTTTTCTCTGCTAAGTTTTCTTTCAGCATGATGGGACTGATTCTTTCGGTCCTGGCCCTAGTGTTATGGGCCGGCCCCGAGCCTGTTGCCGCCAGGACCGGTCCCGCCGCGGCCTTTAATCCGGAAAAACAGTTCACCATCACCAAGATAGAGCCGGACGCGGCCAAAGAAGAGGTCAAACTTCATTTCAGCCAGCCCGTCCCCCTGGAAGTCCTGCAAAACTCTTTACGTTTCCTGCCCCGGGTCAAACTGGACTGGAGCCAGTCCAAGATGAGCCCTGAGGGCGTTCTGGCCCTGAAAGGGAATTTTAAATACGGAGCCGGCCACTTCATCGCCCTGAAAGATGGCGTGACGGTCCAGGGCCGCACCTATGCCCCCACGGTCAACACCTTCATGATGCCGAACCGCCCGGCCACGGTGGAATTCGTGGGGGACAAGCGGGTCGTCGAGCGGGACAGCCGGCAGCTTCTCCATGTTCGGGTCGCCAATGTGGACAACCTCCAGGTGGACAAGGTCCGGGTGCCGCCCCTCCTTTTGCCCCAGGCCCTGGCTGCGGAAAAGTCAGGCGGCGACCTGAAAAAGACCGTGGAGGAGCTGAACGCCGCCGCCGGCCAGCTCGAGCCTTTGATCAAAGGGAAAGAGGCCTATGCTCCCTTTGCGGGGCCTCCCCTGGAGGAAAAGCAGCTCTTTCCGGCCGGCGGAGAAAGGAACCGTGTCCTGGCAGTGTCGGTGCCCCTGAGCTTCCGCCAGAACAAAGAGGCCGGGGCCCTGGAGCTCATCCGGGTCAGGGATAACCGGGAAGGCAGCCGGGCCGCGGCCGGCCCCCGCCTTTTCCGCGTCACTGACCTGGGTTTGACCTACAAACTGGGGGACAAGGGTCTCCTCCTCTGGATCACCTCCCTGAAAGACGGCGCCCCGGCTGCGGGCGTCCAGGTCCTGGCCTTTACCCGCCAGACCGAGGTCTTTCCCCTGGGCCAGACCGACAAGGACGGCATCCTGACCTTTGCTGCCCGGGAACTGGAGGGTTTTTCCCTCAAACAACTGGGGAGCTTTGCGCCTGTTAAGCGGCTGGTGGACAAAAACGATATCACCTTTCTGCTGGCCGGTAAGACCGGGGATGTCTCTTATGTGGAAGTAAAACCCCAGGGCAACCTCAAAGCCGAGGATGTCTGGCATGTGGGCAGTCCGGATCAGCCCCACAATCTGAAGGGGGTGTTGTTCACCGAACGGGGCGTGTACCGGCCGGGAGAAAAGGTCTTTTTCAAAGGCACGGTACGGGAATATCGGGAGGGGTCCATCCTGCCTCCCCAGGCCAGGGAGTGTTTTTTTGAGGTCACCAATCCCCGGGGCGAGCAGGTTTTTGTGAAAAAAATGTCCATCTCGGAGTTCGGCACGGCAGCCGGGGAAATAGATACCCAGCCTTTCTGGCCCCTGGGCCCCTATACCATGACCATGACCTTCGGCCCCGACGCCAAACCGTCGTCCAAGTCCAAGGAGAGCAAGGCTGAGGAGGACTTTGATGAAGAAGGGGAGGGCAAACCCAAGGCCCCCAAACTTGAGGCCACCGCCACCTTCCAGGTCCAGGAATTCAAGCCTCCCCGCCACTTCACCGACATCGCCTTCGAGCGCTTCACCCGGGAGGACAAGACCTATGTGAACCGGGAGCGCCAGGCCGAGTTCGTCAGGATCATCGTCAACGGCGCCTACTATGCCGGGGGACAGGTGAAGCATGGCCAGGTGCGCTGGCGCATCCAGCAGGCCCCCACCAGCTACCCGGTCCAGGGTTTTGACGGCTACACCTTCGGCTATGCCGCCGATGACAAGGGCATTCTCATCGAAAGCGGCCAGGCTATTCTTGATGAACTAGGAAAAACCGTGGTGGAGTTTCCCCTGGACCGCCACCTGTTGGCCGGCCGCCAGGGAATCTCGGTTACCGCCACAGTGGTGGACTTTGACGGTCGCGCCGCTTCCACCAGCAAGGTCTTCCAGGTGGATCCCGATTTCAGGGTGGGCATCAGCCGTCACCAGGACAAATTCCGCATGGGGGAGGAGTATGACCTCAAGCTTGTGGTCCTGGACAAGCAGGGCAAGAAAGTCAGCCAGGGCCAGCTCAAGGCCGAGGTCCTGGAACGCAGCTGGTCCTATGTAGCCAAGCGCAATGAACAGGGCGACGTCTTCTGGGAGGATGAAAGCTCCTGGCGCAAGGCCTACGCCGGGGATCTCCCCGTCAAAGACGGGCAGGCTGCTTTTCGTTTTGACTGCGCCAACCCGGGGCGTTATCTCCTGGCTTTCAGCTATACGGATCCGCAGGGCAAAAGCTATTCATCCGCCACCCTGGTGAAAACGGACTGGGAATACATCCCCGAAGAAAAACGGGACCGGGCCTATCAGCCCCTGAGTCTGTGGGCGGACCGCCCGGTTTACAAGCCGGGAGAGACCGCCAATCTCCAGATTACTCCAAAAAGTAACGTCGCCTACTATCTCGTCACCCTGGAGCGGGAGGGCCTGCTGTCCCACCAGGTGATTCCCGGCGGTCAGGGTCCCAAAAACTTGCCCCTGGCCATGAAAGCCGAATATGGCCCCAATGTTTACGTTTCCGTGCTGGGCGTCAGTCCCCGGGGAGACTTCCCGGTGCGGCCCGGCGGCTATGACCTGGAGGCCCCCGGTTTCGTGTGGGGCAACCTGAACCTGCCGGTTCTAAAAGAGGCGGAGGGGCTGGAGGTCAAGATTAATGCGGAAAACGCGGACTGGCGGGCCCAGCCCGGAGATCAGGTGACCGTCAACCTGACCGCCACCACCCCCAAAGGCCAGGGGGTGGAAACGGAGCTGGCCCTGGCCGTGGTGGACGAAGCGGTCCTGGCCCTCACCGGCTACAAGACCCCAACCCTGGAGAAGCTCACCCGCTTCGATCTGCCTCTGGCGGTCTTCACCGGCGAGCTGCGCACCCTGCTCATCCACCAGACCCCCTTTTATCCCACCCGGGTGGATCCCTTGACCGGGGGCGGCGGTATGTCGGCGGATCTGGTGGATAAACTGCGCCGGCGTTTCCAACCCGTGGCCTATTTTAACCCCAAGATCCTGACAGATGCCCAGGGAAAAGCCAAGGTCACCTTTACCCTGCCCGACAACATCACCAGCTACCGCGTTTTTGTGGTGGCCCAGGACAAAACCAGCCGTTTTGCCAGCGTTGAGCGCCATCTCCTAGCAACCAAGGATTTTTATCTGGAGCCCGGCCTGCCGAATTTCTTCACCAGGGGGGACACGTTCAAATTCCAGGTTGCCGCCACCAACGCCACCGGGGACAAGGGTCCGGTGACCTTTAAGGTCACCCCGGAAGGAGGGCTGACCCTGGCCGCAGTGGATACCACCGGCCAGCTCAACCCCAAGGACAGCCTCAAGCTCAACGTCACCGGGGAAGCCACGGCCCCGGGCAAGGCCAAGGCCCGCTTTGCCGGGGAATTCCAGGGCAAAAAAGATGAGGTGGAGCTCTCCTTGCAGGTCAACTCCGGGCATGTCCGGCAAACCGCCTCAGTCCTGGGTTCATTTGCCGGCGCCGGCGCGGTGAAAATTCCGCTACCGTCCTACCTGGCCGAGGCCGCAGCCAAAGCAGCCCCCGAGGAGATCCAGGCGGTCCTCACCCTGTCGGGCTCCCCCTTCCTGCGCTTCACCCGGCCCATCAACTATCTCCTCACCTATCCTTACGGCTGTGTGGAGCAGACCAGCTCAGGGGTCCTGGGGCTGGCCGCCATCCGCAACCTGGTTCGCCAAAAACTCATCTTCGGCATTGAACCCGACAAAGTGAACAAGTTCCTGCAGAGCGGCATCGGCCGCCTCATGAACCTGCAAACCGAGGAGGGCGGCTTCAGCTACTGGCCTGGCCAAAGCTACTCCCACCCCTACGGCACCCTGTATGCTCTGGCAGCCCTGAGCATCGCCAAAGCCCAGGGGCTGGCCGTTCCTGAGGGCGCCTTCAAGAAGAGCATTGATTATCTGGCTCACAAAGTGCAGTACGGCAAGGCGGCGCCTCTGGAAAAGGCCTTTGCGGCCTATATTCTGTCTCTAAACGGTGCTTTGCCGCCGGCCCGTTTCCAGTTCCTCATGCGGGATTATGCCAACCTTACCCAGGAGGGTAAGCTCTTCCTGATTTTGGCCGCGCACCAGGCCAAATTGCTGCCTCCCCAGACCCTCAAGAACTATCTGAAACCCATCCTGGAAGGCAAGGACCGGGACAAGGTTAAAGATGAGTTCATCGAAGATGACTTTGACGCCCGCTTCCGGGGCGCGGCCCTGGCCCTCATGGCGGGAAAAGCCGTCATGCCCGAGGACAACCTCACCAAACAGGCGGCCAACTATCTCCTGGGCGGCCTGGGCCAGCAGGGCATCTGGACCTCCACCAGTGACACCGGCTGGGCCTTGCTGGCTCTCGGGGAATATTACCAGGGCGCTGCCTTTAAAGAGGAGTCTGGCAAGGTCACCGTAAGTCAGCCCGGCCGCCCCGACCAGGAACTCAGTTGGGAGCCCGGCGGCTCCCGCAGCCTAGCCCTGGACTCCCCGGCCCTCCTCCAAAACGCGGAGGTGCGCCTGAAAGGTCAGGCAGGCCGCACCTGGCTTTACGAAGTGAATCTCACCTATCCCCGCCTCGACCTCAAGGACAAGGGCGAGGACCGGGGCTTCAAGGTGACCAAATCCGTGAAAAACACCGACGGCACGGACGTCATCAAGGTGGGCGACCTGGTCAAGGTCACCCTGTTGCTGGACATTCAGGGGTTGGCCCGGCGCTACATCGTCCTGGACGACCCCCTGCCTGCGGGACTGGTGGCAGTGAACACCGCCTTAAAAACCGAGGAACCCGCCCCCTCGGAAGAAAAGGAGCAGTATTACGATTACGCCACGCCGGAAGGCTTTATCCGCTTTTTCCCCAGTCACTTTGAAATACGGGATGACCGGGTGCTGGCCTTCCGGGACCAGGTTTACCCTGGCACCTTCCGGTTTGATTATTACGCCCGGGCCGTCTGTGAGGGGGATTTTGCCATGCCCCCCACCCAGGCCGCGGCCATGTACAACCCGGGAGTGCAGGGCTATTCTCCCCAGGGCCGGCTGACCATTAAAGGACGTTGA
>JBAQHL010000258.1:0-2365 GCA_049288295.1 Desulfobaccales bacterium | reverse complement strand
AGAACACACCCCGGCGGGAGCGGCGTTTCACCAGGTGGCCGTCGCAGCCTTCCTGAGGACAGGGAGGCCCGCCGGCCTGCTCTCCCGGCTCCGCCAACACGGGCTTGCCGTCGGGGCCCCAGGCCAGGTCCCGGGTGAAACGGCATTTGGGGTAGCCGGAGCATCCCAGAAATTCCCCTTTCCTGCCCCGGCGCACCACCAGTTCTTTGTCGCAATCAGGACAGGGCAGACCCGTGGGTCCAGTCTGGCCGCCGGGCCCCGGGGCTCCTGCCTGTCCTGCCCCTGCAGCCGGGGTGGCCGGCGGCACAATGTCACCCTGGGGATCGCGCTGGATGTCGCTGGTGAAGTCGCAGTCCGGATACGCGGCACACCCCAGAAATTCTCCGGCCCGGCCCCAACGGATCAGCAGTTCCTGGCCGCACTTGGGACAGGGAATTCCAGTGGGCAGGGTCTTGAGGCGGGTCATGTGGCCCTTGGCCTCCACCAGCTCCTTGGCAAAAGGACCGTAGAACTCCCGCATGATGTCGAGCCAGGACACCCGGCCTTCGGCAATGCGGTCCAGGTCTTCTTCCAGATTGGCCGTAAATTTGGGATTCATGATACCGGGAAAGCTGGCCACCAGGAGGTCGCTCACCGCCATGCCCAACTCCGTCGGCCGGAGGCGGGTTTTGATTTTGAGGACATAATCCCGGGTCTGGAGGTTGCTCAAGATGGTGGCGTAGGTGCTGGGCCGGCCGATGCCCTGGACTTCCAGCTCCTTGATGAGGCTGGCCTCGGTATAGCGGGGCGGGGGCTTGGTGAAATGCTGCTGGGGATCAAAGTCCACCAGGTTAAGGATTTCCCCCTCTTTCAGGGGCGGCAGCTTCGCTTCCTTTTCCTCTTCCTCGGCGGTCTCCTGGTAAAGGACGGTGAACCCTGGAAAGGTCATCACCGTGGCCGTAGCCCGGAAAAGGTAATCCCCCGCGGCCACATCCACAGTGGTGAGCTGAAAAAGGGCCTGGGCCATTTGGGAGGCCACAAAGCGCCGCCAGATGAGCTCATAGAGGGCAAGTTCATCTTTCTTCAGGAACTTGCGCACATCTTCCGGCCGGCGGCTGACGTCGGCGGGGCGGATGGCCTCGTGAGCTTCCTGGGCGCCCTTGGGGCTTTTGTAGCGGTGGGGGGACTTGGGCAGATATTTATCCCCATAGGTCGACCCGATGAAGCTCCGCACCGTGTCCAGGGCCTCTCCCGACACCCGGGTGGAGTCGGTGCGCATGTAGGTGATCAGGCCCACCGGCCCCTCATCCCCCAGGTCCATGCCTTCGTAAAGCCTTTGGGCCAGGCGCATGGTGTTCTGGGGTGAAAATCTCAGCTTGCGGTTGGCCTCCATCTGCATGGTGCTGGTGATGAAAGGGGGCGCCGGGTTGCGTTTCTGGGGCTTTTTTTCCACCTTGGCCACCTGGAAGGGCTCCTGGTCAAGGGTCTCCAGGATGTCCTCCACCTGGATGACATTGCCCGGCTTGATGTCCTTGCCCCGATGCTTCAGCAGGCGGGCCTCAAACCGTGGCGGTTCCTTGCCCTCCAGGCAGGCAACCAGGGTCCAGTATTCCTCGGGGATGAAGGCCAGAACTGCTTTTTCCCGGTCCACCAGGAGCCGCAGGGCCACGGACTGGACCCGCCCGGCGGACAGCCCCGCTTTGACCTTTTGCCACAACAGGGGGCTAATCTGGTAGCCCACCAGGCGGTCCAGGATGCGCCGGGCCTGTTGGGACTCGAAGCGGGCCCGGTCCAGGGGCACCGGTTGGGCCAGGGCCTCCTTGATGGCCTTCTGAGTCAGCTCCATGAGGAGAACCCGGTGAAAGGTGTGGTTTTCTTCGCCCAGAGATTCGGCGATGTGCCAGGCGATGGCCTCCCCTTCCCGGTCCGGGTCGGGCCCGAGATAAATGTTCGGCACCCCGGCCGCGGCTTTTTTTAGTTCGCTGATCACCTTGGCCTTGCCCACGATGGTGACGTACTTGGGCTGGAATTCCTGGTCCACCTCCACCCCCAGCTCGTTTTTGGGGAGGTCCCGCACATGCCCCTTGGTGGAACGGACGTCAAACTCCTTGCCCAGATATTTCTGGAGGGTCTTGGCCTTGGTGGGTGATTCCACTATGAGAAGAGATTTTGCCATGGTTACAAAGTTTTTCTCTCGTTTTGCTCGATTTATACCGAGTTGCACTCAATCAACAATTTTTGTAGCCGCAGGCTCTACCTGCGCCTGCACAGGCTGGAAAGCCTGTGCCACCGTTCGACTGTAACTCAGTATTACAGGATTGGTTCAGGATTTTTCAGTTTTACCTAAATGGCCCGGCAATGCAAGGGGGGAGCGCGAGTTCACCGG
>JBAQHL010000257.1:0-7912 GCA_049288295.1 Desulfobaccales bacterium | reverse complement strand
AAGGTTAGATAAAAATTTCCTGAATTTTACTAAATAGTTAACTACATGGCATTGTATTTGCTATTATTTGAAACAGCTTGGCAATACTCCGGCCGGGGTGCTATAGTAGAATCTATCCTCAGTCTGCATTGCTGGTGCTGGGAAATTATTGAGGTAAGGAGAGTTTTTTTTAATGAGTAAAGATAAGCCCATAGCCAATCCGTTGGTGGTACTCAGGGAAGAGTTCGATGATTGGGCCATCCTTTTTGATCCAGACACCGGCCATGCCTTCGGCCTTAACCCCATAGGCGTGTTTGTCTGGCGCTGTCTAGACGGCAAGCATACCATTCCGGATATTCTTTCAGAGCTTGAGACTTCCTGCCAGGATGTTCCCAAGGAGGCAGGGGACCACGTTCGGGAATTTGTCGATAATCTTTTGAAAAACGGTCTGGCCGGCTACGAACAGTCGATGTAGGGTAGTAAAATGCGGTTGATGCGCTCTCCATCCGATGTGGAAATAACTATTACAGGAAAGTGCAACCTGCGCTGCCTCTATTGCGCTCACTTCACCAGCGCCAGGGATGTACCGGAAGATCTTCCCGCTTCTGAGTGGGTCACCTTTTTTGAAGAATTAGGGCGCCTGGCCGTTCTCCGGATTACCCTGGAAGGGGGGGAACCCTTTATCCGGCCTGACCTTCCCGAGATTATCGAGGGGATCGTCAAGAACCGCATGCGTTTCAAAATCCTGAGCAACGGCACCCTGATCACCGACGAGATGGCGGCCTTCCTGGCAGGCACCCGGCGTTGCGATGCCGTTCAGGTGTCCATCGACGGTTCCAAACCGGAAACTCACGACACCTGCCGGGGAGAAGGAAACTTTTTTAAAGCGGTGCAGGGTCTGAAAAAACTGCAAAAACACGGAGTTCCGGTTGCGGTGCGGGTGACCATCAACCGAACCAATATGCTGGACCTGCCCGAGGTCGCCCGTTTTCTCCTGGAGGACCTGGGGATTCCTGGTTTCGGCACCAATGCCGCGGATTTCATGGGGATGTGCCGGACCCAGGCCGAAAGGGTTCAGCTTTCGGTGGCGGAACGGTCCCGAGCCATAAAGATCATGTGGGAACTGCAGCAAAAGTATCCGGGACGCATCAACGCCGCCGCCGGCCCCCTGTATGAGGCCAATGACTGGCTGAAGATCATCCAGGCCCGGCAGGAAGGCCAGAAGCCGGCCCCGAGACGGGGTCACCTGGCAAGCTGCGGCGGGGTCTTCTCCAGACTGGGAGCGCGTTCCGACGGGATTATCGTGCCTTGCTTACAGTTGGCTCACCTGGAATTGGGCCGTATCAACCGGGATGACGTTGCGGAGCTCTGGCGGCATCATCCCCATCTTCTTCGCCTGCGGGAACGAGTGAACATACCCTTAAGTGACTTCACTTTCTGTCAGGGCTGTGAATATTTGCCTTACTGTTCCGGCAACTGCCCGGCCCTGGCTTACACCCGGACCGGCCAGGAAGACCAGCCCACCCCAGACGGTTGTTTGCGACATTTCCTGGAACAAGGAGGCCGGCTGCCGGATGTCCGCCCCTGAGCACCAGTCTTCCGACCCTCCCTTGAAGCAGATATATTTTTACCTGACCGGGGGGTGCAATCTGCGGTGCCGCCACTGCTGGGTCATAACCGACCAGGCCAAGACTGAGGCCTTTCTGGACCCGGGGCTTTTGGAAAGCATCGTGAAACAAGGCCAGCCTCTCGGCCTCACCTCTGTCAAGCTCACCGGGGGCGAGCCTTTTCTCCACCCCCACATAAGACGCATTCTCAATTTCATTAAGGACACAGACCTTCATCTGGTAGTGGAAAGCAACGGGGTGTTGTTGAACCCTGATTTGGCCAAGGCCGTGGCAAGTTGCCGCAGTCCTCGTATCTCAGTAAGCCTGGACGGGTCTGAGGCTGAAACCCATGAGTGGGTCAGGGGGGTTCCCGGTTGTTTTCAAGCCGCCCTCAAGGGGATCACGTACCTGGTGGAGGCCGGACTCAAACCCCAGATCATATTTTCCATGATGCGCAGGAACCGGGACCAGATTGAGGCCGTTGTCCGGCTGGCCGAAAAGTTGGGGGCGGGGTCAGTGAAGTTCAACGTTATCCAGGCCTCCCCGCGAGCCGATGTGATGCAGGAGAACCAAGAGACCCTGACTATTGAGGAATTGCTGGAACTGGGGTACTGGGTGGAACGGGAATTAATAAAAAATGTAGATATACCGATACTTTTTCATCATCCGCCTGCTTTCCGGCCCCTCAGCTTACTGTGTGGAGGAAAGGCGCAAGGTTTAACCTGCGGGATCCTGAACATCATCGGGGTTCTTGCCGACGGCTCCTATGCTCTTTGCGGGATCGGCGGCTATGTGCCGGAGATGGTTTTTGGCCATGCGGCGAAGGACCGCCTGGCGGATGTCTGGATCAATCACCCGGTGCTGCGCGACATCCGGGACGGGTTGCCCCAGCGGCTCACCGGCATTTGCGGGGAATGCCTGGTGCGCAGCCGCTGCCTGGGCTTTTGTCTGGCCCAGAATTACTATAATGCCCAGGATCTGTGGGCTCCCTACTGGTTCTGCGACCAGGCTGAAGCGGCAGGGCTTTTCCCCACCACCCGCAAGCGGCCCACTCCCGTGGAAAAAAAGGCTAAAAGCCTGTGAGGCTATCGAAAAACGCTTGCTTTCTGTGGACAACAGCATTAATTTAATTATGCTTCCGCGAACCTTGGAGTCAACCAGAAGACAATTATCATCGTTCAACCTTTTCGGGAGTATGGTGAGCCCGAGAAACAATAATATACCTTTAGCTTAACCTTAATAAAAATTCAGGAGGATGGGGGTTATGACAAAAAAAGAAAAAGAAATGCGGTATGAAAAGCCCGAATTGAAAACCTTGTTGGATGACATCCAAGCTGCAATGGGGGCCTGCGTGAATGGTCGTGGGGATTCGACCGTTTGTTCAACCGGCGAAGGCGGCGCCCCCCCCGCGTAAGGGCCGGCATAAATTACGGCTTCCCTGGGCTTGGCACTCCTGCAATTTTAAAATAGTTGCAGCTTGACCCCAAGGGGTGGAATACCGCTTCTTCGGGGTCAGGGCAGCCCTCAGGGCAAAGGCTTAGCCGGCTGAAAGTCAGGCTAAATCCTTTGGATCCTATTACTGGACATCCACAAGTACTATTCTCGTTTATCAAATCTGCAAATCCCTTTCATGGCACTACCAGGCAACAGCACTGTATCCCAGGGGCGCGGGCGCGACGCTGAAAATCTTCTGAACGACCTTGTTGCCTTGGTTGAACCAGAAAGCCAGTTGCAGGGCTTCTCCCTCCAATTGGGGGACGGCAACCGCTGGTGGCTTGCCGGCCTCCCGCCGGCCAATGCCTGGCTGGCAACAGTGGCGCCCATCATGAAATTGGGCCAGGGAAAGGCCAACGGCGCCAATCTGATGGTTTTTTTTGAGGGAGAAGCCCTCGCAGAAAAACTCCAGGGACTGGTGGCTGCGGATCCAGGCTGGCGCAACGCTGATAACAATTCTTTGAGATTCTGGTTTCGGACGGATTCTCCGGATCTGCTCATCAGTTCGAACACGCCCTTCTCAGAACTCAGCTACTTTACCTGCATCCGCTATCCCCTTGAATTTGTTTACCGGCAGAGCATCAAGCAGGGGGGGCTGCCCTGCCATGCCGCCTTGGGGGAATATCAGGGACAAGGGGTCCTGTTAACGGCCAAATCGGGGACAGGCAAGTCCACCTGCTACCGGCGCTTACCGCCCACCTGGCAGGCCAGGTGCGACGATGCCGCTCTCCTGGTCCTGGGACCCGACGGCCGTTATCTGGCCCATCCCTTCCCCACCTGGAGCGACTATGTGTTGGCGCGGGCCAAAAAAACCTACAGATCTCAGGTTCCTTCACCCCTGGCAGGAATTTTCTTTCTTGAGCAGGCCTCGCAAGACGCCTGCCTTCCCATGAAACCTTCCGAGGCGGTCTTGGAAACCCTCACTGCTGCCCAGGTAATGATGGCCCGGTTCCTCTGGTGCTGCGGCCCCGAAGAGGCCAGAAGTATCAGAACGGCCTTGTTTGCCAACGCCATCGACCTGTTCCGGAAAGTCCCCGCCTTTCGCCTCCGGGTGAGCCTCACCGGCCGTTTCTGGGAACAGATCGAAGCCGCCCTGGATAAGCACTGAGACCTTGGCCCTGAAATTCTTTTACAAAGGCGCGAGCATGAACCCCCTCCTGCGGCGGGGTGACACTCTCCTGGTGGTTCCTTGCCTTTCCGAAGATCTTCATCCTGGAGACATCATAGTCTTTGCGGACCCCTTGAGAAGGCAGGTGGTCCATCGGGTGTGGGCAGTGACTGCGGATGGGTTGATCACCAAAGGGGACAACATGCCCCATGTGGACGACTGGGTTGTGGCGCCCCAGGATATTCTGGGGAGAGTGGTAGCCATAGCTCGGCAAGGCCGCCTCCTGCCGGTGACCCGTAAGGTGCCGATCTCCCTTTATTTCCTCAGGGTCCGCCAGTGGGGGGACCGCGCCTTCTCCCGGCTTTTCCGGCCGTTGTATCAGAGGCTTTGGCAATCCGGTTTTTTTCAGGGGGTTTTGCCAGGTTGGCTGAAGCCCAAGTTGGTCCATTTCCCCCGTTCCGAGGGTTCCGAATGGCAGCTTTGGCTGGGAGAGCTCTTAATTGGCCGGAAATTGCCCCACCAAGCTGCCTGGACTATCCGCCGGTCTTTTAAGCTTTTCGTGGACGAAGCCAGCCTGCCAACCCAACCCCCGGATTCCCCTGAAACATTCCCCCCCAAGCCCTAAACCGGGAACCTGCCGCCTTGCCGTCCTGCCACTATTTGCTGGGGGGTTTGGCACCGCCACGGCTGACATCCCCCTAATATAAAAATATTGACAGGAACCGTCTTTTTCGTTTTTAATCTTAGCAAAATTCTCTGGCGATGAAGGCGAACCCGCCAACCGGCCCTGTGCCCGCCCTGCTGAGTATTGTTCTCCTGAAAAGAGTCGGATTCGCCCCTCCGCTAGGGGGCAGCCGGGAAAAAACATGTCAGGAATGCTAAAACTGTTTCCCTGGACCACGATGTTCGGGACGCAGGACAATTTTGAAGGCGGATATTTTGCCAAAGAAGGGGAACTGGTAGCCAAGTACCTGAAAAATGAAGATAACGTGCTGGTATGCGGCTCGGGCAATGGCCGGGAGGCCCGGCCGATTGCCGACAAGGTCAGGAGAATTGTCTGCTTTGATTACGGCCTTGGTTACCTGGTCGCCGGCAAAAAACTTTGCGAACAGGGGGCATAAAGAATATAGATTTCGTGTTGGCCGACGCCTTAAATTTGCCTTTCCTTCCAGAATCCTTTGATTTTGTTTTTTTTTAGTATCTTCTCTCCATTGAAGGAAAATCGATTTAACGTTGGTAATCACCCCCTGGTCGTTCAGGCGGTAGTGCACCTGGTCAGGCTTGACCCAGGCCCCCCCGCCCATGGCCGCGGTTTGGTCCAGGTTGGCAGTGGTGTAGACGTAGGTTTTCCCACCCCCGGGCCCCGGCTGAATTTCCTGGGGTTGCCCCTGGCGAGCCACCAGGTCCTCCACCCGTTGGCCCACCCCCAGGGTGTCCCCGGCGCCCATAAGGCCACGACCGGCGCAACCGCCAAGCACGATTAACAGCAATCCCCAACCAACATGGCGCCATTTCATGTTTGCCCCCCATAATGCCAAACTGCGGCCAGTATATACCCCTAAAAGGTCGGCAGGATAACTTTTTTCCGCAGAAACCATGTCCCCTGAATGTTTATTTCCAATAATTTGTACATTGTCCGAAAAATTGTTTACAAAGAGAAACATTTTTGATTTTCCCTTCCATCCCCAACTTTTCGGGGTCCTACTTTGCCCCTTTTTTCTCTTGACCATCAAAAAAGAAAAATCCGCAGAAGCTGGTCAGTAAAGGACTTCGAGAACCCCAAGGGGATTATCATGAGAGCTTTTGATCTCATGGGGGAGATTCCCTGCAAGCCGTCTTTCATAGCCCTCAGTTTCAGCTAATTTAGAAACCTCTGCAAATTTGGGAAATTGATGTCAACTTTCCTCAACATTTTTAAAATCTCCTGGCGGAAAAAAAACCGGTCTCCCCACAATAAAGCCAGGGCGGACCAATTTTTCTCAGAGCCTATCTTATTTATTTAACAGTAATTTATCCCACAACCCCGTACAGTCCTCTCAGTCCACCACCTGGTTCAGAGATTCTCAAAGGCTTGGCATGTAACTTGCTGTATTCGGTTCACAGCCGGTGGGGTTTTTTATCCTACAGGCTCCCCCGCGAACGGGAGATGGCCCTTCCAAAAGGGCCTGCATCCCTTGAAGGAATTCTGACGGCGCCCTAACGCTGAGAACATCCCTGGCAGTACTCTAAAATGAGGACACCAGGGGGGACCTGGCCTCCTGGAAAGAGAACACCGATGCGAAAGTCACCGCGAGTTCCCGTTGATGTGCCGGTTGCCCTGGATGCGTATGGTCAAACCCTCTCGGGACGGGCCACCAACCTGGGCTTGCGGGGGGCCTTCATTTCACTGGAATCCCAGCCTCCCCTCCACTCGGTGGTAAGCCTCAGGTTGTCCATGGCCCCCCGCCAGGATTTGGAGATCCTGGCCAGGGTGGTGCGCACCGGACCTCATGGCATCGGCGTGGAATTTTTGGACCTGGACGTACATTCCAAATCTTTGCTTAACGATTTTTTAACCCCTTTGTGGCCCCGAAAGTTGAAAGCCTGTCCTTTCTGCGGCCAGGAGTTGCCCAAACCTAACAGCAAACACTGTCCCGTCTGTCAGAAATCCATGGACTGGCGGCACAACGGCGATATGAAAGAGCAAGACCCCGAAGAAATGATCGGCACCTGTAAGGCCATGCGGGATATCTTTTGCATGATCCGCAAACTCGCAGTTACTGATGTGCCGGTGCTTATTACCGGGGCCAGCGGCACGGGCAAAGAAATGGTGGCCCGGGCCATCCATCAGCGCAGTAATTGGGCCCGGGGCCCCTTCGTGGAGGTAAACTGCGGCGCTATTCCCCGGGAACTCCTGGAATCTGAACTCTTCGGTCACGGAAAAGGGGCCTTCACCGGGGCTTACCGCACCACCATCGGCCACGTGGAACGGGCCCAGGGCGGCACCCTCTTTTTAGATGAAGTGGGAGAGCTCCCCGTGGAGCTCCAGGTAAAGCTCCTGCGCTTCCTCCAGGAATTCACCTTTCACCGGGTGGGAGGACGCCAGCCTTTCAAAGTGGACGTCCGCGTCATTTCGGCCACCAACTCCGACCTGTCGGAAATGATTGCGGCCGGCCGCTTCCGGGAAGATCTGTATTACCGCCTGGATGTGGTGAACATTGATCTCCCCGCCCTCAAGGACCGGGATGATGACTGCCTGATCATGGCCAACGTTTTCCTGAAACGCTATGCCACCCGGCTGAGCAAAGACCTTAAGGGCTTTACTGCGGAGGCCATGGCTGCCATTCAGAATCATGCCTGGCCGGGGAATGTGCGGGAACTCATCAACCGGGTGCGCCGGGCCGTGGTCATGACGGAAGGGGGCCGGGTGGGTCAGGAGCACCTCGGTCTGGACCAGTCGGGCGCGGTTACTGAACCCGTGTTCAACGGCAAGAGTCTCAAGGAGGCCCGGGCCGAATTCGAAGCCCGCCTGGTGAGCGAAGCCCTGCACCATTTTCAGGGCAACGTCTTCCTGGCCAGCCGGGCTCTGCGGGTGAGCCGCTCCACCATGTACCATTTTATTCAAAAATATCAGTTAAAACCTTACCTGAACCTGGTATCTTCGGCGGGGTAATGAAACCGGTTCAGCCTTTCGGATTGTTCTTAGAAACTGGAAATTAGCTAACCATATAATGTACCGCACCCG
>JBAQHL010000256.1:0-9656 GCA_049288295.1 Desulfobaccales bacterium | reverse complement strand
GGCCCTCCCCCCATATCCCCTTGCTACTACCCCGCGCGCAGGCGCTCGGTGACGGTGGGGAAGTATTCTTCCTGGGTATGGGGCAAAAAGAGAGCGGCGATGTAGTGGTCCATGAAGCCGGGGGTTTCGGAGAGTTCGAAGTTGGTCATCATGTCCGCCACCCGGCGCTCTTCTTCCAGGAGGTCCCGGGAGAAGGCCAGGAGGGTGGCACCCGCGAGCGACCCGTTGCCCACAAATTGAAAGCGCTCCCGGGGCAGGTCGGGCATGAGGCCGATGGCAATGGCGTTTTCCAGGTTGATGAAGCTGCCGAAGGCCCCCGCCAGGATGACCTGTTCGATATCCTGAAGCTTCAGGCCCACGCTGTCGATGAGGGTGAGGTAGCCGGCGAACATGGCTGCTTTGGCCCGCATGAGGTTTTCGATGTCCATCTCGCTGACGGTGAGGTCCTCGCCGCTGGCGGTCTCGCTGCCCCAGGCCAGCACGTATTCCCGGCCGTTGTCGCTCTCCCTGATGCGGGGGGTGTTCAAGTCTTCCCGGAAACGCCCGTTGGGACCGAGAATGTTGCTCTCTAGCAGGGCGGCCAAAAGGTTGATCAAGCCGGAGCCGCAGATGCCCTTGGGTTTCACCATATCTATGGTCATGAACATGGGCTCGGCGGTTTGCGGGTTGACGCTCACCTCCTCCACTGCGCCTTTGGCGGCCCGCATGCCGTAGCGGATGCCGCCGCCCTCGAAAGCCGGCCCGGCCGAACAGGCGGCGCAGGCCAGCCATTCCTGATTGCCCACCACGATCTCGCCGTTGGTGCCGATATCGATGTACAGGGTAAGTTTGGGCTCTTTGTAAATCCCTGAGGCCAGCGCCCCGGCCACAATATCCCCCCCCACATAGCTGGACACGGAGCTCACACTATAAATGAAAACGTGTTCCGGCAATTCCAACCCCAGATGGCTGGCCCGGACAGGGGGCACGTGACAGGCCGCCGGGGTGTAGGGGGACAGGCGGATATTTTTGGGGTCGATGGCATACAGGAGATGGGTCATGGTGGTGTTGGCGGCCACGGTCAGGTGGGAAATCTCCTCCACCGGCAGTTTGTGGCGCTTAAGCAAACCATTGGTCACCTTGTTGATTGTGTTCACCACTGCCTTTTGCAGGGTCGCCAGCCCCCCCGGTTTCTGAGTGTGGACAATGCGGGCAATAACGTCATCCCCATAGCTTAACTGGCCGTTATAGTCCGCAGCATGACCGATGATTTCCCCTTTGGCCAGGTCCAACAGCTGCACCCAGACGGTGGTGGTGCCGATATCCACCGCCAGGGCGTAATGACGGGCGGTGGTGTCCCCGGGTTCGATATCCACGAGGCGGGGATTGCGGGAGCGCCGCTGGGCAAAGTCCAGGATGGCGGTCACCTGAAAATCTTCCTGACGCATGACCTGGCCGATTTTTCTGGTCAAGAGAAAATCCACCGTCAGGTCTTTAAGGCCGGATTGCCGGGCCAGGCCTTGTTCCAGGCGGGACAGGTCGCAAACGTTATCGCTCAGGGTTGCGGGAGGAAGCTTCAGGAATCTTTTCTGGAAGGCAGGATTGTATAAACCCTCTTCCCTTAAGGCGGCCACATTGATGGGGCCAGGCCGCAGAGACACGCCGGTGCGCCGGCGGGTAATGGTTTTTTTATCCAGGAGGGACTCAGGGGGAATGCGCACCACCACATCCGACACAATCTGGCACTGACAGGCCTGGCGGTACCCCAGGTTGATATCGTCCTCGGTGAGGAGAGCGCTTTCCGGACACTCAAGTTGACCTTCTTCCAGGATAATGCGGCATTTGCCGCAGACCCCTTCGCCGCCGCAGGAGGCGTTGATATGCACTCCGGCGCTGAGCGCGGCCCTGAGAAGGTTTTCGTTATCTTCTACCTCGATGGTGATGTCGTAAGGCTTAAAAGTGACTTTTTTCCCCAAGATGAGATCCTGATGGCGCTGAGATGGTGTTTGCCAGGGGCGCAAACGACTACATGTGCGCCCCATTTTACCATAAGCTCATGACGAAAAAAAAGATTATTCCCTTTGCTCCATAAAGAGAATATGATTCTGCCTGTGGGGAAGGGCAGGGGCGGGTTTAACCCTCGCTCTGAAGCCTGTACCACCCCCTCTTCCCAGCCGCCGCAGGTCCGTAAATGAATGGCGGTGTTCACACCCATGTCTCAGTCGACCATAAAAGACCGGTTGCTGGCTTTATACCGCCTGTTGTTTGACGCCTTCGGGCCCCAGGGGTGGTGGCCGGGGGAGACCCCCTTTGAAGTAGCCCTGGGGGCCATCCTCACCCAGAACACCAACTGGCTTAATGTTTCCCGAGTTATTGCCGCCCTCAAGTCAGAGGGATGCCTTGACCCCACCATGTTGCGGGAGATGCCCGCAGCCGAGCTGGCCCATCGGTTCCGGCCCTCGGGTTATTATAATCTCAAGGCCCGCCGGGTAAAAAATTTCCTGGACTTTTTTGCCGAACGGTATGGAAGTTCCATGGAGAATATGGCCCGGGAGGATTGGCAGCCCCTGCGGCAAGAGTTGTTGAAGCTCCACGGCATCGGTCCTGAAACTGCGGACAGCATTCTCCTTTATGCCCTGCATCAACCCACCTTCGCGGTGGATGCCTATACTTTCCGGATCCTGAACCGCCATGGCCTGGCGCCGGAGCCCTGCTCCTACGAGGAACTGCGCCAGCTTTTCATGGACCGCCTCCCCCCTGAAGTGGCCTTATACCAGGAATTTCACGCCCTCCTGGTGCGGGTGGGCAAAGATTTCTGCCGCCCCCAGCCCCGCTGCCCCGGCTGTCCCCTGGAAAACTGGCCCGCGACTGAAGTCTAGACTTTCTCGGACCTCAAGCCTCAAAACCCGAAACTTTTCCAAGCAGTCGCCCATGAGCCGTTGGCTAACTTGCAATAAGAAAAAGCTGGTGGCGGGCGTCACCGCCCGCCGTTTCTGGTGGGCAGTGCCTACCCTACATTTTTACCGTGAAAAACCCCGTAGGGCCGCAATTCATTGCGCCCTCAGGGCTTGATGAATCAAGCCCCTACGAAAGATTATCATATAGGGGGGCGGCCCAAATCGGGCCATGACCGTTTCGTAAAGTCGTTCATGAGCCGGTGGCTCTCTCAAAATCATGAAAAAACTGGTGGCACAGGTTTTTAACCTGTGCCGGACGGGCTGGAAGCCCGTCCTACCAAGACAGCTCCCCATGGGCCGGTGAGCCCATCCGCAAAGCCTGAAAAGTCGGTAGCGCGGGCCTCCGTGCCCGCCTCGATTATCCGCACAGGCTGGAAAGCCTGTGCCACCGTTCGACGGCAACTCGGTATGATTACACCGGAGTTCAGGCCTCCGGCCTGCGGTAGCTGCGCTGCATGTCTTCAAGCGACTTGGCCATGAGCCGGCCTTCAAAAACTGTCCAAGCAAAAAAATGGAACGGTTATTGCATGTAAGGAAAGAGAGGACGGAGCTATGGCATACATCGGCAAAGACTGGTATTTGGCAACATGGGCGGCCGGGACCCTGGCGGGAGACAATCTTTCCCAAACTTCGGTGATGCTTCTGGGAGATCGGGTTCATCCCGGGGAACAGGAGAGTGGGGGGCCGGAAGCCACCCGGGGGTTCATCATCCAGGATTGGTTCGGGCCTTTCCTTTTGGGACCGGCAAGCCGTTTTGTCCGGGGACGCTGCTAAATTTTTCTCCCCTAGCGCAGCGGGCTGTTCAATGGACAACTGGGCTGAGGGGCTCATCTGTCCCGGTTTATCCACCCTTTCCCGGATCATCCTCTCTCAATCTGAGAAGGAGAAAGCCGGGCAGAAATTCTTGTTTTATTAAAAAGTGAGACCTCTTCGAAAAAAACATTGCTGTCATCCTGAGGGGAAGCGAAGGATCATGTTTTTTCAGAAGGTAGACCCCGTTAAAGGCTTCGGGCTCGGATCATGCCCAGAGCCTTTCCTGTCATTTTGAAAATTTCCCGCCATTTTTGATTTTCTCCGCAGTCGCACCCCAATCGTGCTATAGTATGCAGGCGTCATTCAATATTTGAATGATTATTCCCTTTAATTGTTAAAAGATATGGACATTACTACCCTGACCCGCCACAGTCCCCAGGAACTGACCGAGCGTCTCCGCCGGGTTCCTCTGCTAAATCAACCCGATCTGTTAATCTATGCTGAGGCGCATATTTCTTTGGAGCGGATTCATACAGATCAACTGGCCCCGGCCCAAAACTATGTCTGGTTGGCGGAGCTCAAGAAAGTCCAGGAACTGCGTTGGAGCCTGGCTGAGCATGGGGTGGATTTATTCCGGCTGGATGGCTTCGTGACTTACACGGTCAGGGGAGCGGACGGCAAAGAAGAACAATACAATGTCTATCCCCCGGTGGTGGAGGAGTCTTTCGAGGCGGACGGCACCATGGCGCTCCTCATCAATGACGGCATGCACCGCTTATACTTGGCCAGGCTGGAGCGGCTGGTGCCCCAGGTGATTTATGTCCGGGGAGTGCCCAAGGAATATCCCTACTATGCCTATCCCCGGCCGGAAGGGTGGGGGGGCCTTGACCTTTTGGCGGACAATCCGGACCCCAAGACTTATCTAAAGAAGTGTCACCGCCGCCGGGACAACAAGCGTCTCTACCGGGATTTTCAATCAGTGTTCGCCAACGTCGGCCGCTCCCGCAGTCAACTCCTCATCCGTCCTCCCAGTTAAACCAAGTTTTTATTGGCGAAGGAGGCGGCGGTGGGCCTTCCTCCAGGGTGGCTGCCAGCCGTCCTGCCAGACGGGACGCCAGGGTCCCCATGGTGGGGGTGGGATAGGGCCGGGTCTCCGTGACCATGAGGGAGACGATGGGCCTGGGCTTGGCTTTGACGCTTTCGGACAGGCTCCACAACAGACGGCCGCTTCCTGCCTCCATGATTTTCAGGTCCACCTGCAAGCCGGAAGTTCCCACGGTAGCCCCGTCCAAATAATAAGGAATTTCGCCCAGCAGCATGATATTGGCCTGATGGCGTTTGGCCTGGCGCAGAGCCTCGTCCTTGGTGGTGTAGACCACTGGAATCAGGACCACATCGGTGAAGGTTCGCTTGGCCAGAAGCTCCCGGTGAAAAATTTCCGTAAAGGCCGGGCCGACCTCGGGAAATTCGGGATGGGTGCGAAAGATCATGAGACCTGCCCGGCCGGCTCGCAGGTTTTCCTTGCCGGGGTGGGCGAAAACCCGGTCATTTTTGGTAATCATGGGGGAGGCAAAACCCGTAGGATTCCAGGAGGGGGCTGGAAACTGATCAGTTTGCCAATGCCTGCAGCCGGTGGCGCACAACAGCAGGCCGAGAAGGATAAAGAGCATCAGGGCTTTGGTGGCCGGGACCATATTTTGAGGCCTCCTTGCGGGCAGAGCAATCGGCCATATCCTCTTCCCAAAACCGGCCAGAGAAACTGCCGGCCCTGGCAAAGGTCAAGAAATAGCCGTGTATACCGATAAAGTTTGCAAGAATTGAGCCCTAAGTCATATTGGCCATAAGTCCTTGGCAAACTCGACGCCATGGGCTATTCTGGCGGTTAATCCACCTGAATGAAACGGGGAGCGCCTATGTCAGCTATCCTGCTCGGCATTTTTGTCGTATTGGCTTTGGTCATTCTCGGGCAAAAATTTCCTCAACTCCAGCCTTACCGTTGGTTGATAGTAATCCCCATCCTTCTTGGCGTCCTGCTTTTCTCCATGGTGAAGATCGTGCCTCCCGGTCATGTGGGCATCCTCATCCTCTTTGGCAAAGTGCAAAGCAGTGTTCCCGAAGGCATCCACTTCGTCAATCCCCTGGTTTCCATGGAGCTCATGAGCGTGCGGACCCAGGAGATTTTCGAGCACGCCGAAGCTCCCTCCAGGGAGGGGCTCAACATCATCCTGGAAGTGAGCTGTTTGTATCATCTCAAACCGGAGGACGCAGTGCAGGTCTTTCGCCAAATCGGACCCCGCTACCAGGAAATCGTGGTCAAAACCCAATTTCGTTCAGCAATTCGAGGTGTTACCGTGCGCCATGACGCCAAGGCCCTCTACACCTCCAGCCGGGAAATGATTACCAGTGAGATTTTCGAAACCCTGGTCAGCGATCTGAGCAAACGGGGGATTGAGGTGGAAAATATCCTGCTGCGCCGCATCCAACTGCCCCCTTCGGTGGTGGAGGCCATCAACTCCAAGCTGGCGGCGGAACAGGAAGCCGAGCGCATGCGTTTCATCCTGCTCAAGGAAGAACAGGAAGCCGAGCGCCGGCGCATTGAGGCCCAGGGTATTCAGAATTTTCAGCGCATCATCTCCCAGGGTCTCTCTGAGCAATTACTGCGTTGGAAAGGTATCGAGGCCACCTCCCGGCTGGCAGAATCCACCAATACCAAAGTGGTGGTCATCGGCGGCAGGGATGGTATGCCCTTGATTTTCAACGTAGGTGAGGAAGGCAAAACACTGAAAAAGGATTGACAAGGATGGGTGCGAGTATTATAAGTTAAAACAACTGGTTATATTTAAGCCCGGTTTGTTTTCTCCTAAAGATGCCAGGCCGGACGAGGGCAGGTAGTATGGATTGCCTAAAAAGGGCGCACGCAGTCCTGAGTTTATTGCTTTTCAGCCTGGTGTTGGGCTGTAATCTGCCTTTTTTGCCGACCCCGCCTTTACCGGTGGCGGCCGCCCGGCAGACCCTGGATCAGTGGAACCCCCAATACTGCAAAGTCGTCGAGTTTTATGGTTTCTATCAACCGGCCGAAGCCGACACCCAACTGGCCTATGTCCTGATAGCCAATCCAAAGGACCCTGCCGCCAAACCTGTCATTTTTACAGCTCAATTCAAGCTGTTAACCCGCCCGGAAGGCAACCAGGAATGGTTCCTGACGAGCCTGACCAGCCATTCCAGCGGACTCAGCCGCCGCCAGGGTTGGGATAACCTCCTCATTCCCGTTAAGATGAAACCCCTCCAAGTGGTCGAGTAAAAAAAAGCCCTCAAAGCTAGTTTGAGGGCTTCCAAAAACTTTAGCAGTTAGAAGAACTTGTCTTACGGCTCAACTCTCGGCATTGTGGGAATTATGGGAGCCTCTTTGGCGCGCTGGAAGCCAAAAGCCTTCATCTGCAGGGCTTTCGGGTTGAAAGCCTTGGTGAGCTCCACTTCCTCAGGGGTCATAATGTGGACGATCCCAAAATCATCAACAATGGCAAACCGTTCCCCTTTAGCCAGGCAGGAAGCTACCGTATCATCCCCCTTCAGTTCTTTGTTGGAGACACATAACATTTTCGCTGCCATGGCGCCGGAGGCAATGAACATCACTGCGACCACAGCCAGTATAAAACCCGCCACCAATTTCGACCGCATGCCCTTCCTCCTCTTTTTAAGTTTTAAAATTGCTTTTCTGCCTTTCTCCAAATGGGAAAAAGCCCAAAAAAATCTGCTATTCAATATAAGCCTATTCACAATAAAGTCAACTGAAATCTCAATAAGCACTAACATAATAATAGCGTTTCAAGTCAGCCAGTTGGCTGCCAACTCCCCCGCGCTCGCTGATTTTTCTTGACGCCATGGCTCCCCATACTCTATAAAGAAGATTAGGGTAAATAGGGGCAAAAACGGGCCATGGATTGTTGATTTTTTCACAATCTATGGCTGTTCATGTTTCTATACAAAAATATGAGGTAGAAGCCTTATGGCAGCAAAAAAACAGCAGGGCCAGCAGATTGGGGCGGTGATGGTGGTAGGCGCAGGTATCGCCGGGATGCAAGCTGCCCTGGATCTTGCCAATGCCGGGTATTTCGTTCACCTAGTGGAGGAGAAGCCAGCCATTGGTGGGGTTATGTCTCAGCTCGACAAGACCTTTCCCACCAATGACTGCGCCATGTGAATTATCTCACCCAAGCTGGTCGAGGTCGGCCGGCACATTAACATAGAAATCCACGCACCGGCAGAAGTTGTCGGCATCAGCGGTGAGCCCGGCAATTTTTCAGTGGCGGTGCGGGAAATGGCGCGCTACATCGACATGCAAAAGTGCATTGCCTGTGGTGTTTGCGCAGAAAAATGCCCCAAGAAAGTGCCCGATGAATTCAACATGGGCCTGGCTCGCAGGAAAGCAGCCTATCTGGGTTATGCCCAGGCGGTGCCCCCAAAGTATGTCATCGACAAGGCCAACTGTCTCTATTTTCTCAAGGGCGGCAAGTGTAAGGCCTGCGAGAAGTTTTGCCCCACCGGGGCCGTGGATTTTTCCCAGGCTGACAAGGACTCCAAAATCCAGGTGGGTGCAGTTATCCTGGCTCCGGGCTTTACGCCTTACGATCCCAGTAAATACGGGGCCTATCACTACGCCAACTACCCCAATGTCATAACCGGCATGGAGTTTGAGCGCATCCTGGCCGCAGCCGGGCCCTTCCAGGGCCACATGGTCCGCCCTTCGGATCATAAAGAGCCCACCAGGATCGCCTGGCTTCAATGCGTGGGATCCCGGGATCTCAATCACTGCGACAACAGCTACTGCTCGGCGGTGTGTTGCATGTATGCCATCAAGGAAGCGGTTATCGCCAAGGAGCACAGCCATGAGCCCCTGGACGCCGCCATCTTCTTTATGGACATGCGCACCCCGGGCAAAGAATTCGATAAATACTACCAGCGCGCCCAGGACGAGCAGGGCATCCGGTTCATCCGCTCCCGGGTTCATACCGTTGACCCCGTGCCGGGCACCGATGACGTTGCCATCCGCTATCTGCGAGAGGACGGGGAACTCGTCACCGAGGTTTTCGATCTGGTAGTTTTGTCCGTGGGTTTGGAGACTCCCCCAGGAGTCATGAAGTTGGCCCAGACCATGGGCATCGAATTAAATTCGGACCGCTTCGCCCAAACCAGTTCCTTTACCCCGGTGGCCACTAGTAAACCAGGCGTTTTTGTCTGCGGCGCCTTCCAGGCTCCCAAGGACATACCCCAGTCGGTAATGGAGGCCTCAGCTTCTGCGGCCGCAGCCAGCGAATTGCTTGCTCCGGTTCGTTACTCCATGGCCAAGAAGAAGCCGGTTTTTGAAGAGCGTGATGTTTCCCGGGAAGAACCCCGAATCGGCGTCTTTGTGTGTCACTGCGGCATCAATATTGCCAGCGTGGTGGACGTGGAGGCGGTCCGGGATTATGCAGCAACCCTGCCTTATGTGGCCCACGTGGAGAACAGCCTGTTCGCCTGCTCCCAGGATGCCCAGGGGTTGATCAAAGAGCGCATCAAGGAGCACAACCTGAACCGGGTGGTCGTGGCCTCATGCACGCCCCGCACTCACGAGCCCACCTTCCAGGAGACCATCAAGGAAGCCGGCCTGAACAAGTATCTTTTCCAGATGGCCAACATTCGCGACCAGGGCGCCTGGGTTCATTTGAACGAACCGGAAGCCGCCACCCAGCGCGCCAAAGACCAGGTCCGCATGGCCATAGCTTCGGCCTCCTACCAACCCCAATTGCGGGAATTTGATCTGCCGGTCACCAAGGCCGGTCTGGTTATCGGCGGGGGCGTGGCCGGCATGGAAGCCGCGGTTGGTTTGGCCAACCAAGGGTATAAAGTCCATCTTGTGGAAAAGAAGGACTTCCTGGGAGGCCATGCCCTTAAACTCAATCAGACCTGGGCGGGCGAACCCATTCAGCC
>JBAQHL010000255.1:0-3816 GCA_049288295.1 Desulfobaccales bacterium | reverse complement strand
CCACATTGACCGCTTTGGTTTTTGCGCTGGGCCTGACCACGGCCGGCTACACCCAGACCACCGTTAAGAAAGAGGACAAACCGGTTGTGAAAACCGAGGCCCCGGCGGCCGGCTCCAAGGCAGCTCCCATGGAGAAGGGCAAGGCTGACGAAGCGGCCAAGACTGTGGCCAAAGAGGATCCGGTTAAGGGCAAAAACCCCGAAGGCCAGATGACCAAGAAGGATGCCGGCAAGGAACCTGCGGTCATGGAGACCAAGAAAGAAGAAAAGAAAGAGACAGTTAAGTAAATACATCCTCAGAGCGTCACGGATGGAACCCTGGGCGCTCGAGATACCCCCTGAAAACCTGCAGCCGGGTGGAGGCCAAGCACGCCTCCCCCGGCCTTTTGTTGCTGGGGCACAGGCTCTCAAGCCTTTGTCAGCGCAGGCTGAATCCATAGGCTACCCTTATCCGATAATGTCCCATGTTCCGCAAAGAGAATGTACAGGTTTATGGAATCACAGGCATCTTGCCTGGGCCACAGGCGGGACGCCTGTGCTCCCGAGATGAGGGGTGGGGCGAGAGGCGTTGGGAGAAAGAATGTAGGGCGGGCCTCCCACCCGCCATCTGTAGGGCGCGTCTCACGCGCCAAAACTGGTGCGTAAGACGCACCCTACTTTTAACTTTCCGTAACTGCGATTAGTCCTAACTTCGTTGATTAAAAAGCTAACTTTCAGGTTATATGAACAAATCCCCTCTAACCCCCCTTTAGAAAAGGGGGAAATTTCAGGATTTTTTTGGGTACTTAACGTTGCAGCGTTAACAGAACTTACTTATACAGCCTGAACCTGGCGATTTGGACTCCTTGAGTCAGGTAATTTTGGGGACAGCTGCAGCATGCGGGCTGCCAGGGCTCTCACGGCCTGGCTGGCCTGGCTCTGAGGGAATTGCTCCAGGAAGGGGGCCTGGGACCGCAAGGCCTGTTTGACGGCCGGATCGGTGGGCACCATGCCCAGATAATCGAGGCGCAGTCCCAAAAACCTGGCGGCTGCCTGGGACAGGGTGTTGAAGGTCTGTCGGGCTTCCCGTTCTCCCTGAACCCCGTTTAAGATCACCTGGAAGCGGACATGCTGATAATCCTGAGCCAGCACCTTGATGAGGGCGTAGGCATCGGTGAGGGCAGTGGGATCGGGGGTCACCACCACCAGGGAATAATCGGCCAGGGTGTTGAACCACAGGACCGGTGATCCCAACCCGGCGGCGGTGTCCACCAGGACATGGTCAAAAGAAACCGCCAGGTTTTTTAAGACCTCGCCCAGCTGGAACTGATCCTCCGGACCAAGGTTGGCCATTTCGGGAAATCCGGAACTGGCCGGCAGAACCCCCAGACAGGGATGGACGTGAACCACGGTTTTCAGGGGATCGGCGCCCTGGTCCAAAATATCCCGCACGTTGGCCGCAATCTCCAGCCTCAGGAGAACGTCAATATTGGCCAAACCCAGATCGCCGTCCACCAGCAGAATGCGTTTTCCCTGGTGAGCCAGGGCGAAAGCCAGGTTGACGGCCAGACAAGTCTTGCCCACTCCTCCTTTACCGCTCGTGATGCACCAGAGTTTCGGCTCAACCATAAGACCCGCCAGTTTTGCTCATAAGAGTATTTTCAGGAAAAAGAGCCCGATGCTCCTCCCGGTTGAGGCCCACTTCTGGGCCGAGCAGGGGACTGTCGGGGTAACAGACAGTGTTGCGCCCCCGGTCCTTGGCCAGCAACAGCCAACGGTCAGCCGCCTGCAGGAAGGTGGAGGAGGTCATCTCCTGGCGGCCGGTGAAGGTTTCGACCCCGAAACTGGCGGTGAGCTGCCCCTGCCTTCCCTGGGGTTCTTGCCAGGGCTGGGCCAGGGTTTCTTTGAGCCGGACCGCCAGGCGCACCGCCTGGGGCAGGCGGGTCCCAGGCAGAACCAGGGCGAATTCTTCTCCCCCGTAGCGGCAGGGGACATCAAGTTTTCTGACATTTTCCTTCAAAAGAAGGGCCACCCGGCACAGGGCCTTGTCGCCGAACTGATGACCATAGGTATCGTTGAGGCGCTTGAAAAAATCGATATCCAGCATGACGAGGCTGGTGGGCAGGCCGGTGCGCCGGGTGCGCTCCATTTCCTGGTCGAGGGTCATCATCAAATAGCGCCGGTTATACAGGCCTGTGAGGGAATCGGTTTCAGAGAGCTCCTGAAGCCGCCGACATTCTTCCTGAAGCCGCAGGAATTCAAGAAGCATGGGGCAAGCTTTAACCCCCGCCGGGCAAATGGGAGACTCATGGGGCAGCATGATAGACCTCTCCCACCTTATCGGCAGGTCAGGGCGGGAGATTAAGGGATAAACGAAGAGGGAAAAAATACCCTTGAAAACGTGTAAAGAATTTAAGGGTGAGATCCTGGGACCGCAATGCCAGGGAGGAGCACGCCCGGCCCGGTTTTTCCAGGAGGGAGAGGGGCCCCATTCTTGGGAATGGCAGGCAGTTTCCGCCGGGCTAAACCATCATGCCGCCAGCGGGGCTGCCCATGAAGAAAAAAAATGTTGCAGGGGCGCATACATGGGTGCGCCCCTACGGAGGATTTTCATGGTAAAGGTTACAGACGGGGATCGACGTTGCCGGCGCCGCCGCAATCAGGCAAGTAACAGGTCACGTTTTTAAACTCACATGTTTCCTGGCATTGCGGGCAGGTTTCAGGAGGCTGGGCGGCGGCCATGGTATAACCACACTTGATGCACTTCCAGTGGCTCTTCATTTCCATCGTGCTCATCGGTGTTCTCCTTGGTCTTCAGGGTGTTGAGGCCGGCGGGGGTGTTTATCCGGTGAGGTAAACATAATCATTCCCTCAAGAAGAGCAATGGGCAGGGGATCAAAGCTTGCGCAAACGCTCTTTTTTTTGGCGCAGATTTTTTTTGAGGCGGCGGGGCGGCCCTTTCTTGGCGTTGCCCCGGGGAACCGCGCTTTCTTCATTTTCACTTTCCATACCGCTCGGAGATTTTCTCAAATAATGCATTTCGAACTCAGGGGCGGCCACCCAGGTGGCCCCCACCCTCTCGGCAAAGTCCTGCAGCTCCCGGTCTGAACTAACCATGACGGCCCGCTTGCCCTCCCGGGTCAGCAGGCGCTTGATAACTTCGTCGGCCCGCTCTCCCCGGCGGGAATAGATCACTCCCACCCCCTCGTAAAGGTCGCGGGATTCATGGAGGGCTCCGCCCTGCCAGCCGTCAAACACCGCGGTGATTCTGTGTTGGGCGCGCCGCCGGCGATAGTCCGACAGGGCTTGCAGCAGGGCTTCCCGGCCCTCCTCCAGGTCCCGGGCGTCCAAAAGGGCGAGCCAGGGAGATTGGCGGATGAGGTTATAACCGTCAACAATCAGATGCAAAGACATAGGTGTGTAAGAACTTGATGTTTACCCATACTAATAAGAGAGAAGGGTTGCAAAGCCAAAAGAAAATTCCCGCGTCCCCCTGGTTGGCCGCGGCGGCAAGGCTTCTAACCCTTGCAGACATATTTCCAAAAGCGACATTTTACAATAATTATGAGCATGTTGCAGAAAAAAAGGCTTTCATGGCATACTACAGCAGGGCTGCTGTTCTTCAGGATTTTTCTGGCGACTTTCTTGGCGGAAACATGACCGAACCCAAACAAAGTTCGTTCATCTTAACAAAAACGTCTAACAAAGGGATGGCAAACACAGGCCAGAGGGAAATATTTCGCGGAAACCTTGACTGGATAAGGGCCTTTTGCTATAGTCTCCAACAGTTACCGCAGATATAACTTTTCGGGGGAGGAGAATATTGTGCGTAACATAC
>JBAQHL010000254.1:0-2188 GCA_049288295.1 Desulfobaccales bacterium | reverse complement strand
TCAGAGTGATGCGTTTTCAGCCAGATTTGATTGAAGTCCTTCCTGGTCCGTGCCGATAAACTTCATAGAGATTACAGAAGGTTAAACCTTTTATACGAATTTAACATCAAACGTCGGCTATAAACTCTTTGCAACTGCTTCGGGGTCGAGGATGTTTTTTGTTGCCACAAGCTTTAGTGGGAAAAGAACGCAGGCTGAAGCCTGCGGCTACATTTATGGCGTTTTGGGCATAGAAGAGTTAAATCCTTAAAACTCTATCTATTCGGTTTAATTAGCATTAACCAACTCGAAAGCTAATCGCCGAAAACGGTTTGGGAAGGAGGTTTACGGATGAGCGTGGTTATCTTTGTCCTGGGGATGATGGTGGGAACCCTGGTGGGGATTCTGGTGATAGCGCTTTTGTCCCTGGCCGGTCAGGGTCAGGAGTAAAGCGGCTCTGATGCAGGGTTGAGCTTTTACCCAGCCCTTTTAGGGAATTGGCGGGGACGACGAGACTCGAACTCGCGACCTCCGGCGTGACAGGCCGGCGTTCTAACCAACTGAACTACGCCCCCTTCTCCAAAGAACGGCTCTATTATACCGTTTTCCAAAAAAACGGCAAGGTCAAACCATAGGGCTGGCAGGGAAAAGGCATGCCTCGCCCCTATTTCCCTGGCCCTCCCCTCACTGAAATTTTTTTTCTCTTTGCGGAAACACAAGATCTTTCGCAGCCCTCAGGATGACAACCATGTTTTTCATAGAGATCTGCGCAGCCGCTCATGAGCCTTTGGCTCCCTCGAACCCATGGTTATTCGGGAGCACAGGCATCTTGACTGTGCCTGGACGGGCTGGAAGCCCGTCCTACCGGTCCCAGGTATGGTCGGGGGAAATAGGGGCGATTGAACTTTTCGTAACAGAGGCGGAACACCACCTGTGCCGCTAACCTTAGCTCTGGTGGGCATGATTTTCTTTGGCTGGAAAATAGGCATTCGTCACGTATTGGGACACCATGCGCTGGGTGTTGAAAAATGAGCCGTTCAGCGCGATGGCGGAGCGTCTGACTTTGTCGTAGGCCTCGGGTTTGCCGTAAAACAAGGGCAAAATCACCCGCTCCAGCTTGTCATACAACGAGGCCGCGTCCTGGGAGTAATCTCCCGGCCCCTCCGAGTCATCGCCGATGGCCCACCCGGTTACATGTTCCACGTGCCCCTCCACCCACCAGCCGTCCAGGATGCTGAGGCTGGGGACACCGTTCAGGGCCGCCTTCATGCCGCTGGTTCCCGAGGCTTCCTGCGGGCGCAGGGGGGTGTTGAGCCACAAATCAACCCCGGCGCAGAGGATCTTGCCCAGGGCCATATCGTAGTCCTCCAGATAAACCACCCGCAGGGCGTCGCCCAGCGCACTGGCGGCCTGGAAGACCCGCCGGATCATGTCCTTGCCGCCCTCATCCCTGGGGTGGGCCTTGCCGCCATAAATTACCTGAAGGGGACCCACCCGCTGGGCCATGGCTTTGAGACGCTCCAGGTCAGAAAACAGGAGGTCCGGCCGCTTATAGGTGGTGGCCCGGCGGGCAAAGCCGATGGTCAGGATATGTCCGGGCAGGGTCACGCCGGTTTGTCTTGCCACTTCGGCCAGCAGGGCCTGTTTGGCAAGAGCATGAGCATCGCTGATCTCATGCAGGGAGATGCCCACCGCATAGCGCAGGTAAAAATTGTCCAGGCGCCATTCAGGAATATGCCGGTCAAACAGGTCTGCAAAGGAAGGAGAAGCCCACCTAACCGCATGGACCCCGTTGGTAATGGCGTCAATGGGGTAGTCGGGAAACATGCCCGTGGAGATCTCGCCATGGCGCATGGCCACCCCGTTAATATAGCGGGCAAACCGCAGGGCCAGATAGGTCATGTTGAGATTGCCGTTCATGCAGCAATGGGTGGCTTCCAGGAGGGCTGAGAGGTCCTGGCCGAGGACCTGTCTGACCAGCTCCCAGGGGAATTGGTCCTGGCCGGCGGGTACCGGCGTGTGGGTGGTAAACACGCACCGGTGCCGCACGGACTCAACCGCGGCCTCCAGAGCCCCCTGGCTTTCCGGCTCCTTAAGCCGGGATTCCAGCAGGGATAAGGCCAACAGAGCGGAATGTCCTTCATTCATATGGTAGACGAGCCGGTCCTTGAAACCCAGGGCTGACAAAATGGCCATCCCCCCCATGCCC
>JBAQHL010000253.1:0-4124 GCA_049288295.1 Desulfobaccales bacterium | reverse complement strand
GTTATGCAATAGATATTTGGTAGCTTCCTTGCATAAGATCCCCTGGAATGAATTTGTCATTCTTCGCCGGGAATTTTCATTTCAATCGATAGTTGAATATGAAAAAATATCCTGCGAATCAATTCTTCCTGAAAAGGAGAACCTGCATGATCGGCACCACCAAGAAACCTTTCCCAGAAGTGCTGGACGCCTTGAAGGATTACCAGAAAGTGGCGGTGGTGGGCTGCGACGGCTGCGCCAAGATCTGCCTCACCGGCGGCGTGGACGAAGTGGCCGAGTTGGCCCAACAGCTCAAACAGGCCGGCAAGGACATCGTCTTTGAGGCCACCCCGGAGCGCACCTGCAACGTGGCCAAGTCCGCCCCGATTCTGGAGCCCCTGAAAGACAAAATCAAGGAGGCCGACGCCCTGATTGTCCTGGGGTGTGGCGGCGCAGTGCAGATCACCCGTTACATGACGGAGAAGTTTGGCTTCAACAAGCCCGTAAAAGTGGGCCTCAACTCCGTGGGCCACATGGACACCCTGGTGCCCGGCGCCACCGCCATGGAGGAGTGTTCGGATTGCGGGGAGTGCATCTTGAATGAAACCGGCGGCATCTGTCCTGTGACTCGCTGCGCCAAGGGTCTTCTCAACGGGCCCTGCGGGGGCGCGGAAAACGGCAAATGTGAGGTGGACCCGGAGCGTGACTGCGCCTGGATTCTCATTTTCAACCGCATGATGGCCCTGGGAGAAGTGGATAAATTGAAACGCTATATGGAACCCAAGGATTTCAGCAAAGGCTCCCGCCCCCGGACCTTGAGCATCAAAGAGGGGGTGGTGTCATGAAACTCACGGAACTTTTCAAAGAAGGCACCTTTGTCATAACCAGCGAAGTGGGGCCGGTGAAGGGTTGCAGCCGGGTGAACGGCGGCCCGCCCCCGGAGTTTATCCAGGAGGCCCTCGCCATCAAGGATTATGTGCAGGCGGTGAATGTCACCGACAACCAGAGCGCGGTGATGCGCCTGGGGTCCCTAGCTGCCAGCCTGCTTTTGAAGCAGTTCGGTCTGGAGCCCGTTTATCAACTCACCTGCCGGGACAGAAACCGCATCGCCCTGCAAAGCGACCTGATGAGCGCCTGCACCCTGGGCATTGACAACGTGCTCTGCCTTACCGGCGACCACATCAAGCTGGGGGACCACACGGCCGCCAAGCCTGTGTTCGACGTGGACTCGGTGACTCTCCTGCGCATGGCCAAGGGGTTGAACGAAGGGCACGACATGGTGGGGAACCCCCTTACCCGGGCCACGGACCTGTCCCTGGGCGCGGTGGTCAACCCGGGTTTTGAGCCCCTGGACCTGCAGCTTCTCAAGATGGAGAAAAAGCTCGAGCAGGGAGCGGAATTTTTCCAGACCCAGGCGGTGTACGACCCCAAGCTTTTCGAGACCTTTGTGCGCAAGATCGAAGGTTTCAAGGTGCCGGTGCAGCTTGGCCTGGTGGTCATAAAATCACCCAAAATGGCCAAATTCATGAACAAGCACGTTTCCGGCATTACGGTCCCCGAGGCCCTCGTGAAGGAAATGGAGAGTGTCCCAGCGGGACAATACAAAGCCAAGGCCGGGGAAATCACCCTGCGCCTGGCCAAAGAAATGGGGCCCATGGTCCAGGGCATTCATTTCATGCCCATGGGCTGGTCCGACCTGGTGCCGCCCGTGGTGACGGCACTCAGGAAGTAAGCGGTGAGCCATTTATTTAGTCCAAAGTCCAAAGTCCAAAGTCCAGGGTCCAAGGTCCAAGGTCCAAGGCTCAGGACCCAAAGCTCAAAGCTAAATCCCCCCCTGCAGGAGGGTAATGGCCTATGAAACCGATGCGTTATGGGGTAGTGCTGGGCGTGTTGGCCACCCTGGCGTGGCTGCTGTGGTTATCGCCGGCGCTTATGGCTGTGGAGCGCAAATGCCCCCCCTTTCACCTCAAAACTGAGGACGGCAAGATCATTAACCCCCTGACCGGGGAGAATGCCAACCAGCCGTACAGTTCCCGGCAGACCTGCGGGGCCTGTCACAACTACGACGAAATCACCAAGGGCTTTCATTTCCAGCAGGGCTGGGACAGGATTAAAGACGACTGGAGTAAAACCAAACCCTGGGTCCTGTCCGACGGCATGCTGGGGAAGTTCTGACCGCCTTCTTTTCGCCAGTTGGCGAAAAAGAAGAACGACAACCCGGACCAAATTGATCTCACCACCTTCGAGTGGATCAACGTGGGCCCCCGAGACCCCGAAGGCATGGCCAACCCCACCTGCGGCTCCTGCCACCCGGGGGGCGGCGGCCTGGAGTATGACCGGGACGGCAAGCGTTACGACACCCGGCTCAAGGCGGACCCCTTTCTGGCCCAAAGCCTGGACGGCGACTACTACAAGAGCCAGTGGGACAAGACCGGGGTGGTGGAGGCCGACTGCTTCATTTGCCATTTGCCGGGATATGATTTCCCGGAGCGCACCAAGCAGCTCAAGATGTTGAATTACAAATGGGCCTCCACGGCGGCTTCCGGTATCGGCCAGGTCAAGGGCTTTGTCCGGGACGGCCAATCTCCTGAGGTTACTTACAATAAGCGGTTGTTCAACGAAGATGGCAAAATCGTCCTGGACCTGGCCTATCCGCCGCCTGCCCAGAACTGCGTCTTCTGCCATGGGGCTTCTGATGTTAAAAAACGGGGCTTTTCCTGGAATGACCGGGTGAACCACGACGTCCACAACGCCCAGGGCATGAACTGCGTCCATTGCCATCCGTCCATTGAAGATAAAAAGCTCAAAATTTCCAAGATCAACCACCAGTTCGCCAAAGGGGACGAAAACGTGTCCTCGGTGCGGGATGATCTGGATTACGTGGGCATGAAGACCTGCAAGCAGTGCCATGAAGAGGGCTACATGGGCGCGCCCCGGCCGACCCACCTTTCCATCCGGCCCAACCACCTGGACAAGCTGGCCTGCGAAGTCTGTCACATCCCGGCCCTGCACCGGGCGGGCTTTGAAGGCTTTGACGTCACCACCGGGGGCATGGTCAATTATCCCAAGATGTTGCCCCCGCCGGGCGCCAAAAAAATTGGCGACGAGTTCACCTGGCAGCCCGCGTTCCAGAGAGACGAACACGGCAAGCTCTGGCCGGTGAACCTGTTCAACAGCGTCTATTTCACCAACCAGGACAAGGACGGCATCAACTATCCGCTTTTTGCCCGGGAGCTCGCCAAGGGTTACGAAAAAGCCAAACCGCAGCTCAACCCTAAAAATCCCAAGAAGCCCGAAGTGCACACCCCGGAGCAGATCAAAATTGCCCTGACCGCGCTTACGGAAACCTTGCAGGGAAACAGGCGCTTCCAGCAAATCAAGCCCTATTACCACAAGGGCGGCATGCTCTATCACCTCAACGACAAGGGGGAGGTGGTGAGCGAAAAAGACCCGGCCCACGCGGAGGGGTTCAACATCAATCACAATGTGGCCCCGGCCAGCCTGGCCCTGGGGTCCAACGGCTGCGGCGACTGTCACTCCTCTGAGGCCCACATGTTCAAGGGGCAGATCGTCACCGACATGTTCGGACCCACCGGCAAGCCCACCACCATCAGTTCCGGCAAGCTTTTCGGCTGCCAGCCCTGGGCCTTTTATGTCAATCAGTTCCACCAGACCTATCTTACGCCCTATGTGAGCATCCTCTTGCTTCTCCTGGTGTTCGCCATCACCTTGCATTACACCGGCCAGGGGCCCAAGGGGGCGGACTTCACCTATGAACCGGCGGAGATCGTGCGCTTCAGGGTGAGTGAACGCTGGACCCATATGGTGCGGATGACTTCGTTCCTGCTGCTGACTCTGACCGGCTATATATTCTTTTATAATAATGTCACCATGCTGCGCATGTTCTTCAGCACCCCCGAGGCGGCGGTGATCGTCCACTGGGTCACCGGCCTCATCTTCATCGGCGCCTCGGTGGTGAGCGCTATCCTGTGGGCGAAGGACGCCAGGTTCGCTCCTTACGACAAGGAATGGCTGAAAAAACAAGGCGGCTACTTCGGCGGCCAGGAAGTGGAAGTGCCGGCCGGGCGGCTGAACGCCGGCCAGAAGATTTTCCTCTGGCTGTCGCTGGCCTTGAGCGTCATCAT
>JBAQHL010000252.1:0-1837 GCA_049288295.1 Desulfobaccales bacterium | reverse complement strand
CCGGTGAGCCTGATGAAGACATCCTCCAGGTTCACCCGGCGGATGGTCACCCCCTGGGGTTCCAAAAGGGCGCGGCGGTTGGCCTCCTCCCGGTCTTTGACATACTCATAGTGCCGGCGGCCGTTGCGCCGGGATTCCACGGTGTAGGCCCCGGTCTGAGCCTTGAGGGCCTGAGGGGTGTCCAGGGAAATGAGGCGGCCCCGGTTGAGGATGCCCACCCGGTCGCAAAGAATCTCCGCCTCCTCGATATAGTGGGTGGTAAGGAGGACCGTGATGCCCTCCCCTTTAAACTGGGTGATGAGGTCCCAGAGGGTGCGGCGGACCTGGGGGTCCAGGCCCACCGTGGGCTCATCCAGAAAAAGCACCCGGGGCCTGGACATGATGGCCCTGAGCATGAGAAGCCGTCTTTGCAGGCCCCCGGAGAACTCCCGCACCCGGTGGTGGGCCCGCTGGCTGAGCTCCCCCAATTCCAGGAGCTCCCTGATGCGCTCCATCAGATCAGGAACCCGGTGAAGTTTGCCGTAAATGAGGAGGTTCTCGTACGCGGTCAATTCCTTGTCCAGGTTGATTTCCTGGGGCGACACCCCGATCAGCTTTTTCACTTCCAGGGGCTGGCGCACCACATCAAAGCCGGCGATGCTGGCCTGGCCCCGGGTGGGGCGTCCCAAGCCGGTGAGGATCTTGATGAGGGTGGTCTTGCCCGCGCCGTTGGGGCCCAAAAGGCCGAAAATCTCCCCGGCTTCTATTTCCAGGGACACATCCTCCAGGGCAACGATGTCCTGGTAGTGCTTGCTCACGTGCTCACTAGTGATCATGGCTGCATTATTCATAGAAAGAGGTCTGATACCGGTTTGCAATCAAACGGTGGCACAGGTGTCCTCACCTGTGCAGACGCAGGCTTGAATCCTGCGGCTACAATAAATTGTCCATAGAATGCAACTCGGTATGAACAGTCAGATAAAGGGAGGAGTCTGGGAATGCCCGCAATTAAAGAGCTTCGGCAACCTGCCCTGCTCCTCCTTAACATACTTTTTCTAATGTAAGCACGGCAGAACGAAATGCCAGCCCGGCTGAGCCCGGCCCGGGGCCCGCACCCCCAGGGAAGTTTGGTGGCAGAGGCTGTAGGGGAGGACCCGTGTCCGCCCGTCAACCTGGGCCGACACCTGGGTCGGCCCCTGCGAATGTTTCATCTCCAAGAGAAAATGGTATAAAAGGTTCAAGTCAAAACAATTACCCAACTATTATGCGAGGATACCCCGGATATGGCTGCCACACCCTCTGAATATTACCGCACTCTGGATGTCCCTGAAGTGCTTACGCGCCTTTTTCACCCCCGGCCGGAGTTTAATGCGCCGGGTGCGCCAACCTCAGCCGAGGAGCTGCTCATACCGGTGGCTTCAGGCGTGGTCATCGGGGCGCGATTTTACGCCGCGGGAGAGTCAAAGCCCACCCTGCTGTTCTTTCACGGCAACGGGGAAATCGTGGCGGATTATGAGGAACTGGGGCCCCTTTACCAAAAGCTGGGGCTCAACTTTTTTCCCGTCGACTATCGCGGCTACGGCCGCTCCACCGGAACCCCCACGGTGACGGCGCTGATGGCCGACTGTCATGTCATCCTTGCCTTTGTGAGAGACTGGCTGCACCAACGGACTTTTTCCGGCCCCCTGGTGGTTATGGGCCGCTCTCTGGGAAGCGCTGCCGCCCTGGAGCTGGCCGCCTTCCATCAAGACCTGCTTGACGGCTTGATCATAGAAAGTGGCTTTGCCTACGTCGGCCCTTTGCTCGAGCTTTTGGGGGTGGACCTGCAGACCCTGGGGTTCAACGAAGAGGCTGGTTT
>JBAQHL010000251.1:0-5134 GCA_049288295.1 Desulfobaccales bacterium | reverse complement strand
CCCCTGGACCGCCTCTGGGGAAAACTCCTGCAACCTCTTTTGCGACTCAGCCTGGCCATCGGGGTGGGGCTGCTCCTGGGGATTTTCGTTGAGAACGCCAACCTCACCGCCAGGCTGGGGCGCCTGTTCTCCCCTTTCCTGCGTTTCGGCCATCTCAAAGAACCTTCGGCGGCGGCCTTCACCACGGCCTTTTTTTCCTCTCCGGCGGCCAGCACCCTCCTGATGAATGCCTACAACGACGGGGTCATCACCCGGCGGGAGCTGGTGATCTCCGCCCTGATCCTCACTTTTCCGGCGTTTTTTGCCCATCTCCCCAGCATGTTTTTCATCATCACCCCTCTGGTGGGCGTGCTGGGGGCTTATTATCTGGCCATCCTCCTGGGGGGCGATATCTTGCGCACCGCGGCTTATCTGGTTTATAGCCGCCTGACCCTGCCGCCCTATGTGCCGGCGCCGGCGCCGCCGGCCTCCCGCCACAGCACCTGGAAAGAAATCTGGCAGGCCACCGCCAAAAAATTTTTCAGCCGGCTCTACACCATCCTGGTGGTTACCATCCCGGTGTTCGTGGGAGTATTCCTGGCCCAGGAAGGGGGCCTGTTTCCCTGGCTGAACCATCAGTTAACCGTGCTTCTCCGGGGGACTCAAATTCCGGTGGAGGCCATCAGCATCCTGGTTTTTTCCCTGGCCGCCGAGGCCACCGGCGGGTTCGCTGCGGCGGGGGCCCTCCTTACCAGCCAGGCCCTGAGCCCCGCGGCCGTCCTCTTTACCCTGATTTTGGGCACCATCATTTCCAGCCCCATGCGGGCCGTACGCCACCAGTTGCCCTTCTACCTGGGCGTTTACACCCCTAAACTGGGCGTTCGCCTGATGATCCTCTCCCAACTCTTCCGCACCCTGAGCCTGTTACCTTTTTTGGTGTTGGTTTATCTTTGGGGTTTTTAATCAGGCCTGGCTTTTGGCCCCAACCTGAAAACCAAAAAGGGGGGGGCAGGGACCTGCCATCCCTGCCCTCCTCCCGCGTTAAGTAGGATTTCTGGCAGATCTGCTGGCCGCGCCCAGGCGCAGGCTTACTCTCGCGGCTGCAGGTTAGACTATTTTCGCTTTGGGAAGTTACATTTGTAGGGGCCGACCCATGTGTCGGCCCACGTTGACGGGCGAACACACGGGTCCGCCCTTACAGTTTGATGCAGGTCATTATGAAAATGGTATTATTGTTTCTTTGACCGCTGTGTGGAATAGAGGCCTCATCGAAAACGGACTCACCCGGGGAGGGCCAGGTCCAGGCCCTCAAAGCCCAGGGAAATGAGAAAGCTCAGGAAAGGACCCCTGAGCCCTTTGGCAAAAAAAAGGGGCCACTCCTCCGGGCGGAGTTCCAATCGGGCTTCCGGCCCCCTCACCCTGAGGCGCACGTGGCTAAAACCCTTTGCCTTAAGCCATGCCTCAGCCTGCCCCACAAGGGCCAGGGCTTCCCGGGTCAGTGCGGTGTTATAGGGAAAGCGGGTGGCCAGGCAACTCTGGGGCGGCTTGTCGTCCGGCAGTCCCAGCACCCGGCTCAGGTCCCGGATTGCCCTCTTCCCCAGGCCGGCGGTGATGAGGGGGCTTTCCACCCCCGCTTCCCTGGCCGCCTTCAGGCCTGGCCGGTAATCCCCCAGATCGTCCATGTTGGTCCCGTCCCAAACGGCCCCGGCCCCTAGCTCGGCCGCCACCTCCCGGGCATGGCCGATGATGCTTTTTTTGCACACATAACAGCGCTGCCTGGTATTTCCCCGGAAATCGGCAAGTTGGAACGGGTCAAATTCCCGCAAAAGATGGCGCACACCTAATTGCCGGGCCAGATGCCAGGCCGCCCCCACCTCGCCAGGCGCGGTCTGGGGGCCGATGAGGGTCAGAGCCGTCAGCCCCTCCCCCAGGGCTTCCCGTCCCAGGGCCAGAAGCAGGCTGGAGTCCAGGCCCCCGGAAAAGAGCAGCACTGCTCGAGGCCAACGGCGGAGATAAGGAATGATCCGTTTCATCAGCAAGTCGGATCCAGGAGAGTCTTTCTTAGGGTGAAGCGTCATTATGTTTAAGGCCCAAGGAATATAAGGGCAGGTTTGAAAACTGCCCCGACTCGTACGCCTCAAGCATCTACTTATTACCGCGAATGTCAATTATTATAGGGGAGATGCAGGCATCCTGCCCGAGCCTGGACGGGCTGGAAGCCCGTCCTACCGCGCTAAGGGATTGGGGGAGGGAGCTTGAGGGTGGGGGCAGGCTTTCCAGCCTTTGGAAATTCCCGGCGGCATGGTTTTCCTGCCCGTGGAGCCCCATCAAACGGACCTGCCCTCAACTCTCCCGGCTCACCGTCTCCAGGGCGGGCAGAGGCGTTTCCGCCGAGGGGAGAAGGTCCACCGGTTCCCCCAGGAGGAAACGCCCCGACAAAATCCAGTCTTTCAGGGCATTGGCCACTTCCCGGGCCCGCACCAGGCTGGAAAGGGGGACGGTGGGAATCTCATGGTTGTCCAGCATGATTTTGCCGCTCATGAGCTGGGCGTAGCTGACCTCACCCAGGACCTTACCCGTGCCGGTGGGGTAGTCCTGGCCGTAATCCACCACGGGAGTGATGATGTCCTCGTTGCTCACTCCACAAAAGCGGGCCATCTCTTCATTGAGGATGGGGATGGGCACTCCCAGGCCCAGGGCCAGGGAGCAGCCATACCCCAGGAGGCTCACCCCCACCAGGTAGCGGGGTGACATGTGCTTCAGGTCTCCGATGACCATGAGGGTGCCGGCCGGCCGCGTCGGGATGCCGTTGGGTGTTCGGGGCCTGTCGGGGTGATGTTGGGTCCCTGGAAAACAAATATAACCCACCCCGCCCCCCAGAAAAATCCGGGTGCCGATGCCCATGGTTTTGAAGTAGGGGTCGTTCATCAGGGGGCTTAAAGCGCCAGCGGTGCAATAGTTGGCGTTGCCGCCCCGAGGCCTTAAGGGGCCCATATAGGTGTAAATAATCCGTTTGGAGAGATTCACCGCGCAGTTATAGTTCTGATAGGCGTTGCGGGGATTGCACAGGACGGCGTTCACCATGTCCTTCAGGGTGATTTCCTTTTCCAGCCGTTTGTTGGGATAACAGTCGGTGCCGTAGCCTTCGGCCACCAGGTGCACGGGTTTGCCGGCCACCAGATCCTGAATGACATGCCCGCCGCCGTATTTGAACTCTCCAGGATACACCTTGTTCAAGGGATCGTCCTCGGTGGGCTCGGTGGCCCCGAGATACACGTCCACCGCGGCCACCCCGGCATAGGCCGGCACCCGGTTGAGCCACACCTTGCTGGCCTTGATGGGGGGCTTGCTATGCCCGAAGTTGAGAAAGGCCCCGGACGAACACATGGTGGAAAAGGTGCCGGTGGTCACCACATCCACCTTACGGGCCGCAGCCGCCTCCCCTTTTTGGCGGACGATGCCGATCATTTCCTCGGCAGTGACCACCACCGCCTTGCCTTTTTTGATCTTGTCGTTGATTTCCTGGAAAGTCTTATTAACTTGAAAAGTGGACATGTTATTTCCTCGAGTTCGCAGGGTCACACCATGCTTACCGGCTTTTCTGACACCACCCTGTCCTTTTTTATTACGAGTTTAATCTCCCTGTTCGTCATTGTGGACCCGACGGGGAATGTCCTCCCCTTTCTGGCCCTGTCTTCCGGAGCCGGTCCCGGCAAGGCCCGGGCGATGGCCGGCAGGGCCTGCCTGTACGGTTTCCTCATTCTCTCGTTCTTCGTGGCCCTGGGGAAGCTGGTCCTCGTCTTTTTCGGCATCAGCCTGCCGGCTTTTCAGATCGCCGGCGGCCTGGTCCTTTTTCGCATCGCCTTTGACATGATGGAGGGCCGGGGCCATTTCAACCGGCTGGACACCTCCACGAGCCTCGCTCCCGGCGACTACCGGGACGTGGCCCTGATCCCGTTGGCCATGCCGCTGCTTTCCGGGCCCGGGGCCATCTCCACCGTGCTGGTGCTCACGGCCCGCTCCAAAAATCTCCTGGATGACGTTCTCCTGGTGGTGGCCGTGGCCCTGATCATGCTCCTCACGTATACCTTTTTCTGTCTGGCCGGCAAAGTCACCGGCCGCCTCGAGGAAAGCGGCTTGCGCCTGCTCACCCGTTTGCTGGGGCTCATCCTGGTGGCCCTGGCGGTGGAATTTGTCATTTCCGGGGTAAGGAGCGCGTTTCCGTCCCTGGGTTGACCATGTTGTTTAACATGTAATTATATCAAATATCTCTATCATGAGGTTCGGAGTATATCGTTACGACTAAACCATGCGTCCAAGCCCGACCCTGACTCGAACCGGGAAAACAGGCATCCGGGGAGAGGTGGCGCAGGTGCAGGTGATGCTCACCAAGCCCTAGGGCCGATCATATGTAATAGGGGACAGGCGGTCGTCCACCAGGCCCACCATAACATTATTGGGTGTAAGCCCGGCCAGATAGGGCAGGGTGATGCTTACCAGCCAGCGGGTGCGGCTGCGCAAAGGCCGCCGGTCGGGATACTTGGTAGTGGGCTGCACCAGCAACAAACGCATGTTACTCGGAATTCCCCCTAAGGGAAAATACGCTTTCATTTTATTCCTCAGATAGAGAAAAACCAATGAAAATGATAAATACGGGAATGTTAAGGATAGGTTAGGAGATATCTGCCTGATGCCGGATTGGCCGGGGAGAATTCCATCACTTCTGAGCAACAAGCCATTTCAAAACCAAATTTTCAGCGCAATCCTGGTCAAGCGAGTCAAAGTTGAACAGGGAAAAAACCATCCCCCCTTTTCTAAAGGGGGGCAAGGGGTGATTATATAAGACCTTAATAATCCCCCTAAATCCCCCTTTAGCAAAGGGGGACTTAAAAACTCCCATCCCAACCTTCTCCTGGTGGATACCTTCTTTAAAGCCTCCGGTTGAGTTTTAAAATAGGTTCTAACAAATTGCCTGGTTTTCTGTTACGAAAAGTATATGCAGGGTGGGCGCCGCCCACCAATTATTTTGGCGGGCAGTGCCCGCCCTCCGGTTGGGCCGAATGCCTGAAGGCGGGATGCGCTGCGTTTTCCCGCCCTACGACCTGCCCACCCACAAATTATGAGGAGTTCCCCCCTCACCCCAACCCTCTCCCCC
>JBAQHL010000250.1:0-1823 GCA_049288295.1 Desulfobaccales bacterium | reverse complement strand
AGGGGGCCTATCAGAGCAGCGGGGCCGCGGCCACTACCATACAGCCGCCGTATTATGAGCTTCAACCGGAGGCCCCGGCGGAGGTTGACCGGGACCTGGCAAAAGGCCTGGGGATGATTAAGGCCATGGATCCCCTGTTCGGGGAGGACAAATTTAAAGACCAGGCCATGGATTTCTTCTTCAAGATCCAGGGGGCCTGGGGCGACCGGGACATGTCCAGCGTCAAGCACCTGCTGACCGGGGAGATGTTCGGTATTCTCCAGGAAGATGCCCAGAAAATGCGCCAGGACGGCCTTCTGAATAAAATCGAAAATATCGCGGTGCGGGAAGTGAATCTCTCCGAGGCCTGGCAGGAAAACGGCCGGGATTACCTCACCTTCCGGGTTTACGCCACGCTCCTGGATTACACCCTGGATGAGAAGAGCGGGGAAATCGTTTCCGGCAGCAAGACCGACCCGATAAAATTCGAGGAATACTGGACCTTTACCCGCCCCACCGGCAATAACCCCTGGCAGTTGTCAGCCATCAACCAGCCTGAGTGAGTCAGTTACCAGTAATCAGTTGCCAGTAATCAGTGACCAGTGATCAGTGAAGAGTCGCTGGTTACTGGTTACTTTTTTTTCATCCCACTCCCAAGCGCTCGGGGTGGGTGTAGATGTTCAGGTTGTTTCCCCGGGCGAAGCCCACCAGGGTGAGGTTCAGCTCCTGGGCCAGCTCTATGGCCATGGTGGTGGGCGCCGAGACTGCGGCCAGGATGGGCAGTCCGGCCCTGGCGGCCTTCAGGGCCATCTCAAAGCTGATGCGGCCGCTCAGCAAGGTGACCATTCCCCCGAAATCCCGCTTTTCCAGCAAGGCCCGGCCGATGACCTTGTCCATGGCGTTGTGGCGGCCCACGTCTTCGGCGCTGATGAACACGCTCCCTTCAGGGCCGGCCAGGGCCACCGCGTGGGAGCCCCCGGTGGCCTGAAAAACGGCCTGGCCCTCCGGGAGGCGGGCCATGAGGGCCAGAAGACGTTCCGGGGTCATGGCGAGGGTGCTGGTCACCGGCGTCACTTTCCGGCAAATTTCCCCCACCGCTTCCTTGGAGCACAGGCCGCAGGAGGAATAGGACACCTCCAGGTGCCGGCGCCCCCGCCGCGCCAGGGCGGCCTCGGTGAGCCTCACATCCACCACGTTGGGCGGCAGGAGAGGATCGGTGGCCGTGCCACAAAAATGCAGGGTGATGACCTCGTTCAGGTCATGGACGATGCCTTCGGTGAAGAGAAAGCCCAGGGCCAGTTCCTTCTCGAGGCCGGGGAGGCGCATGAGCATCTGGAAAGGCTCGCCGGCCAGGCGGATTTCCAGGGGTTCCTCCACCACGATGCGGTCGGCGGCCTGTTGGAGACGATCCATCCGATAACGCCAGACGGGGAGTTCCTTGAGGGGTTCAGCCATAACAAGTTCTTCAGCTAGTTATTATTATTGGTGCGGTTAAGATCGGTGAGACAGGCAGCATGGCTGCCGGGTTCCCCCCAGCCCAGCTTGGTGCGCAGGATCTCGAAATAGCTGCGGTGGGGGGATAAGATGAGCTTTAAATTCTGGGGCGCCACCCTCATTTCCACCCGGTCGTCCTGCTGCAGGGCCTGGCCCTCCTGGCCGTCCAGGGTAAGGTAGGCGTCCTGGACCTCTTCCTCAAAGGTGACGGCTATGGTGACGGTGTCCGGCAGGATGATGGGCCGGTTGCTCAGGGTGAAGGGGCAGATGGGAATCAGGATGATGTGGCGCAGGGTGGGATAGGAAATGGGCCCCCCGGCGGACAGGGTGTAGGCCGTGGACCCTGTGGG
>JBAQHL010000249.1:0-3364 GCA_049288295.1 Desulfobaccales bacterium | reverse complement strand
GCTTCCAGCCAGGCCGGATGAAAGTCGGTTTCGTAGAGGTCCAGACAGGCGTTGGCCAGGCCGGCATAATCGTCCAGGAAACCGGGAATGCTCGACTGCCCCTCGGCCCAGATGCGCAGCAACTGGTCATCCCGCCAGAGTTGCGTCAGGAGAAAACGGGCGCCCTGGGCCGCGGCCTCGTAATATTTATGGTCACCCAGCGTCTGGGACCCCTGGGCCAGGGCCGAAAGCATCAAACCGTTCCAGGCGGTGATGACTTTCTCATCACGGTGAGGTTTAATCCGGCCTTCCCGGATCGAGAACAACCGGTCCTTAACTGACTTCAAGGCCTGGGGTGCGCCTTCCGGGGTGAGGCCGAAGCGGGCCGTTAATTCGGCTTCGCCCAGAGGGAAAGTCAGGATGTTGTGTCCCTCAAAATTGCCTGCCGGGGTGGCGCCAAAGGCAGCCGCGGCCAGGGGCGAGTCGGCCCCTGCCACTTTTTCAAATTCCTGCCAGTTCCAAACGTAGAATTTGCCCTCTTCCCCCTCGCTGTCTGCGTCCCAGGCAGCATAGAAGCCTCCCTGGGGAGCTCTGAGCTCCCGGAGCACAAAGTCCAGGGTTTCCTGGGCGATGCGGCGGGAGAGGGGGCTGCCGGTAATTTGGTAATGGGACAGGTACAAGGGAACGAGGAGGGCGTTGTCATAGAGCATTTTTTCAAAATGGGGCACCACCCAGGCGCCGTCCACGGTGTAGCGGTGAAAGCCGCCCCCCACCTGGTCGTAAATGCCGCCCCGGGCCATTTTCTCCAGGCTTTGGGCCACAATTTCCAGGGCCTCCTGGTCAGAGGCGGCCCGATATTGAGTCAACAGAAAACTCAACTCCAAAGCTCGGGGGAATTTGGGGGCGCCGCCAAAGCCGCCGTGTTGACGGTCGAAATCCTGCTTCAGGCGCGCCGCGGCCTGGCCGAGGTCTATGGGGGTGAAGTCCCGGCCCTCACCGGCCATCTCTGCCAGCATTTTCAGCCGGGATTCCACTTCCTGGCCCATTTTTGCCACCGTGTCCCGCTTCTGGCGGTATGACTCGCTAAGGGCCAGCAGCAGGCGGGGAAACCCGGGCATGCCGCCCCGGTCTTCCGGGGGAAAATAGGTGCCGGCGTAAAAGGGCTTCAGGTCAGGGGAGAGAAAAACGCTCATGGGCCAGCCTCCCCGGCCGGTCATGAGCTGGACCGCGGTCATGTAAGTTTCGTCGAGATCAGGACGCTCCTCCCGGTCCACCTTGATGTTGATAAAGTGCTGGTTCATCACTGCGGCGATGGCCTCGTTCTCGAATGATTCATGGGCCATGACATGGCACCAGTGGCAGGTGGAATAGCCGATGCTCAAAAAGATGGGCTTGTCCTCCCGGCGGGCCCGCTCCAGGGCCTCCGGACCCCAGGGGTACCAGTCCACGGGGTTGTGGGCGTGCTGCTTCAAATATGGGCTGGTTTCATGAATAAGCCGGTTGGCGCGGCCGGAGGTGGTCATGGCGGGTATCCTTTGTTAAGGGTATTTGTGCTGGAGGGCAGTAGCCCGGCTGTGCACCCTAATAACATAAGCACTGGCCGTGGACAAGCAAGGCAGCACCTGGGAAGAGGCCAAAACCCCCTTGATTAGGAATTCCCTGTAGGGCTAAATGTCGAGGAGAGCCTCAAATTCAGGCCGGCCGGCCAGGCGGACGAGTTCCTGGAGGATATCCTTTAGTTCCCGGTGGTCCCTGAACTTAAGGGAGAGCTCGAAGTCGGGCCCCTCGAAAGCAGGGGGTTCTTTCAAGCGCAGCCGGGGATGGCGCTTGAGCCCCAGGCGGTCCAGGCCCGCAACCAAGGTTTTCCTGGCGGCTGTGAGCCGGGGGGAAACCCGCTCGGTCAACCGGCGGCGCACGGCCTCGCTGCGTTCCTGGAGGGTCAGGGTTGGGTCTATCAGATCCTGATGAAGTTCCTGGCCGGCAAGGATGTCTGCGCGTGACATCCCTTCCCGCCGCGCCAGGATTTCCACCCCGGCCAGAAATTCCTCCTGTTTGCTCTGGCTAAAGGGGAGAGCCGCCAGGAAGGGCAGGGCGGCCAGGCGGTCGGCGGGAGCCCAAGCGGCCAGGCGGGCTGCGGCTGAGAGGGCCAGGGTTTCGGCGGCCACCAGCTCCTGCCAGGGTTTTTCCAGGCGAGCCGCGGCCAGGAGCCTTTCCAGGTGGGCCGGGGCCGGGGGCAGCCCCAGAAGAGGCAGACCTTTGGCCACCAGCGTGTCCCGGTCCCAATGAGCCAGGAGTCGCTGGGCCAGCCAGGCCTGCTCCAGGGGGTTAAAGGCCAGGCTAAAGGCATTGTCGTGGAGATAAAGCAGAAGCAGGTGAACCTCAGGGGTCTCCCGCTCCAGGACCACGGCAGGGATGGTGGACCAACCCAGGAGACTGGCGGCCTTGAGGCGCTTCCAGCCGGTAGCCGGCTGCCACCAGCCGTCATCCAGAGGCCGCACCCGAGGTGGCGATAATAGACCTACGGTAGCGAGAGACTCCTTGAGCCGGGCCAGGTCTTCTTCTTTAACAATGGTCGACGGATGGGCGTCGAGATGCACCCGGTCCAGAGGGATTTCGGTAATGCAAGGCGGAGTGGTCATAAAAAGAGCCAGAAGCTTTTAGGTTAAGTCTCCTGGCTCTCCATTATACCCGGCGCCTTGGGGAAGTTCTACTGCGATCCCTGGCTGCCTTTTTTTTGCCTGGATTGTTGTCCCTGCCCCTGGGAAGAACGGGGGCGGCTCCCGCCATTAGCGTTGGCCATGGGCCTGGGCGCGGTCATGGCCGGCCCGGGGTTCGCTTGCGCCATGGGACGGTTCATGGCCGGCCCGGTAGAGGGGGCCTGCCTCGCTTGGGGCCTATGCCCCTGTGCGCCCGGCCCGGAGGGTGGACCCGGTGTATTTACCGCCTGGTGTTGCCGGCGGTGGTGTCGAGTTAGGGCCGCTTGCGTCTGAGCCCCGTTCGGGTTTTGACCCCGGAAATGAGGCCGGGGGCCGTTGGTGGCGGAGAGGCCAGGGGCAGGGCCGGGGGGATTACCGTGACTTGCTCCCACGGAACCCTGACCGGGATAGTTGGTGGAGCCCCCTTGATGATACTGGTTAGGGCGCCCGCGGTGATAGTTATGGTATTGAGCCTGACGGCGGCGCCAATGGGAGGATGGCGGGTTGGAAACAGAAGTGGCAGTGGCGCCGGGATAATAAATGGGCTGTTGATAGCCGGACGACTGCGGGTAAACCACGGTTCTGGAATTATAGACGGTGGTGGCATTGCTTCCGGGGTAGCCGGAAGAATACCCGTAGGTCGGCGCGGGAGATGAATACCCATAACCACCATACCCATACCCAGAGGA
>JBAQHL010000248.1:0-4080 GCA_049288295.1 Desulfobaccales bacterium | reverse complement strand
GGATGGATTTTCCGAAAGCCGAGGCAAAAAGAAAAAGAAAAAAAGCCGGGAGGAGCAAGCCCCCCCGGCCTTTCAATTTGTCCCACCCACCAATCCGGCAAGTTATTAAAGTAACTGCATAACAGGTCCCGTTCCTTGATAAGAGCGGCTTTGCCGAACTCTCAGTCCAGCCAGATGTTTTTCCTCATCCTGCTCACGGCAGGCTTCCTAAACCTTTCAGGAGCCCCCGCCAAATCCCACCGTGCTTTTGTCCCCCTCCACCAGAACCGGCACCTTCCTGACTCCCTGGGAAAATTCCAGCATTTCCTCCAGGTGACTGGGGTCCGCCAGCACATCCCGATAATCCACCAGGCAACCTTCCTGGGCCTTGGCCTCCCGGGCCTTTTGGGTGTAAGGTCAACTGCTTTTGCCGAAAATAATAATCTCCTTGGTCATGTCGTCCTCCTTGTCATCTGCTCAGGTAATAAACCCGGATGTAGAGAAAATCCACCAGATTCAGGATAGTCAGGGGATTGTCCGACAGGGTGTATTGCACCCCTTCAAAGCGGGGACTGACTTTTTTACGGATCAGGGTCATGGCCTCATCGCCCAGCCGGGGGTTTTGGGGAACCGCCTGCTGCAGGAATTTGGTAATGAATTGGGCATGCCGCTGGGCTATATCCTGGGACTTCTTCCGGATTTCCACCCGCAGGGGTTTTAGGGCATCCTCGAAGAAGTCGCCGATGTCCTCATACTTGGTCTTGATCTGGCCAAAGCTCCATGTGCGCAATTTGCGGTAGTCATCCACGGCTTTGCCGGTAAGATTATCCATGGCCAGATCAACGATGTTGATGCTGGGGGCCCCGCCGCTGGGCGGCACATGGGCGATTCTCACCCTCATTTCCGGGTAGCGGCTGTTGGTGAGGTTAAAGCTGCGTGGATCACGTGGCCCAGGGCTGTCATACTTTTTTTCACCGGCCACGGTCCAGCCGTCGCTTTGCAGGAAGCCCCACAGCCCCTTGGCCTGGGGGATAAGCTGGGCCAGTTCAGCAAAAGCACCGCTGGGAGCAGGGCCGCTGTAGGGCGCAGCCGGAGGTTCCCCGGGAGGCGGTGTCGGCGGGGGGATCTCGGCCCTGGGGGGAGGAGCAGCCGCCGGAGGAGGCTCCGTGGGTGCCGGCGCCGGGGGAGGCGTCGGGGAAGCGGGGGGCGGAGGCTGCCTGTCCGGGGCCGCGGGGTCGGCCCGCAGATTCAGCCGGAACATGGCCAACCTGGCCTTTAGGGGCGTGATTTCCCGCTCCATCACGTAGGGCCGCTCTGGATACATATCCAGAATGATCCTGACCCCGGTGGCCGAAGTCTCAGTCTTGACGTTCTTCACCAGCACCCCATCCCCGGGCAGATTATCAGGCAGCCGTCCGGGCCGGACCTGGGGGAAGTCTAACACCAACTGAGACCGGCTGGGGCTGGTTAAGGGGGTTATCTGGGGATTAACCGCCTGGTCCAGAATAACCGTCAAGGTGGTGCGCTCCCCTACCCGGCTGATCCCGAGATTGCGCAGTTCTACGCTTTGCGGCTGGCCCAGTGCTGGGGGTGCCCAGCTAAAAACCAGGCAGCCGAGTAAAACAAAACAGATAGTTAAAGCCCTGGGACCACGGGGTCGGCCTGCAGAGGCTCGGGGTTTAAGCTCTGAACATCTCATTCCGGCTCCCATTACGGTTTGCTGTTACGGAAAGTTCAAAGTTCAAGGTTCAAAGTTAAGCTGTAGGGCGGGAAAGCGCAGCGCATCCCGCCTTAAGAAATGTCGGGCAGGGACGCCCGCCCCACCGATCTTTTCATGATTTTGAAAGATCCGAAGGCTCATGCGCGACTGCCCTGAAAAGTTCTTAATAGGGTGGCCCATGGCCGCCACAGCCGGCGTGCACAGCACGCCCTGTGCTGATAGCGAAGTCCAACAGGAGGAAAGCGGGTGCCTCAGGAGCCTCCGCTCACGCGCTCGAAGGCAAGACAATTCTCTTTGGGGCAAGAGGGATGCCATTGCCCGGTCATGTCCACCATAAGTTTCTTCCCTTTATCACTAAGGGTGGCATGAATGATCCCGCCTTCTTTGGTATAGAGCCAGAGCTGATCGTTTTCCACCCGCCATTTGAATTTGATGGCCACGCCCTCTTGGGCCATTTTCCAGGTGGCTTCACCGTTTTCTTTCAATTCCAGGTCAATGTGTCCCTTGCCGGCAAAGGGTTCAATGGAGCGATAATTCCCGGCATAAGGTTGCCTGGATTCGCCGCAGCCCGTCAAGAGCAGCCAGCACCAGACCATTGCCAGGGTTGCGGCCCATATTACCCAGCTTTTCCTCATATTTTTCTCTCCCTCCAGATAAAGCCCCCCCGGTCGAGGACAAAGAGACGGTCGTAAAAGAAGATTTGCAGAGCCATGACCAGCATTCCGGCGTTTTTTAGGACCTTCCACCAGGTTACCGGTTCCCCGGCCTCCCCCACGCAACCGCAGTTGATGGGCAACCCTTGCAGGATGACCTTTACCAAGCCGATGATAAAGATAACATTCATGGCCCCGATAATGGTGGCCGCCGCCCGGGTGCGAATTCCCAGTATGAGGAAAAGACCGGCCACCAGTTCTGCCCAGGGCAAACCCAGAGACCATAGGTTTACCGCCCAGGCAGGCATCATGTCATAGTCCACCACGTTGAGGGCAAAAACGGCCGGCCGCATGATTTTACTCAAGGCGAACTGCACGAAAATGATCCCCAGGAGCAGACGGCAAAAAGCGGAAAGATAAGGGCTGCGGCGCACTGACGGGATCAAAATCAGCAGGAAGATACCCACCGGCAGCCACTCAATGTAGCCTGCCAAACCCAGGGGCATGGCCGCAGGCTTTTTCCCGATGTGCTCTTCGAGGGGGAAAGCCCCCTTCCAGGATTCATAATTTCCGCCCAGGACCTTGACGGTATAGTCCTTGTCCCGTAAAAGGCGGGCCAGCTCCAGATCGAAGCGGCGGCTGGTGGTGCCGCCATACACGAAAAGAGGTTTGTCTTTAAATTTCTCATCCTGTTCCAGCATGAACTGGAACATGGGATATTGCAGGTCGAAGAACAGCAGAGGCAGGTTCAGGGCTTGCTTGATGTGGCTTTGCTCAAAAAAGTTGCTTTTGCGGGCGTCGACGAATATGGCCCCCTGGTTTTGATACAGGTCTTGCGCCTGCTTCAAGGGAATCGCTTCTATGCCCTCAAGTTCCCCCACCATATAGATCAAGGGTATCTGGTTGTCATTGTACAAATTGAAAACAAGAGCCAGAACCAGACTGAGGCCCAGGATGAGGGCGTAGTCGAACCAGGATATCTGGCGCATCTTCACCTGATGCACCGTCTCCTTTTCCAGGCGCTGGTCGCCATCCACCAGCCACTGTGACAGACTGTAAATGATCTGGCGGGCCAGTTTGGGGTTTTGATCCAGGACCGAGTCGAATTCTTCCTTGGAGATCTCTAGTAAGGTGCAGGTCTCGACGGCCTCCACCGAAGCCGTCCTGGGCTTGCCGGTTACCAGGGCCACCTCGCCGAAATATGATCCCGCTTCCAGCACCGTCAGGTCGGTGCGGATGCCGTCGTCGGTCTCCCGGAAAACTTTAAGCTTCCCGGAGACCACCACGTAAAAATGGTAAGGCACTTCTCCCTGCTTGACAATGCGGACGCCCGCCGGGATGCAGACCTCCTTGCCAACCTTGTCAGTTTTGAGCTTGTCGACCTGATTGTCGGCCTGGGTCATCTTTTCTCCTCATGGCAGGTTGGTCAGGCCTTGCCGTTATTTCCCAGCATACCCCGTGATATACAACGTTTCCTATGTATCACAGTATTCCAACTATGTGAACCGGAAAGACAAAAAAACCAAAGGATATCGGAGGCTCTGCGCCCCTACCCCCATGCCTTTTATTTAAGAAGATCTCCTTACACACATTTTCTCATTTTGAGAAAGATTTTTCCCTCCTTTCTGGTCTTCTCTCAAGGAGAGAATTTTTCGGGCCAGGAGCCTGAGGCCAATTTTTGCAGCGTTTTTTGTTAATTTTTTTTAATGATATTTCAGTTAGTTACAC
>JBAQHL010000247.1:0-3504 GCA_049288295.1 Desulfobaccales bacterium | reverse complement strand
GGACGAGCCGGTGGCGGGCCTCAATCCCGAGGAAACCGCAGAAATCGCCGGACTTTTGCGCCGGCTTCGGCAGAAGGGGAAAACCATGCTCCTGGTGGAGCACGACATGGAACTGGTCATGGGGGTGGCGGATAACGTCGTGGTTTTGGACGGCGGCAGATTAATCGCCGCCGGCGCCCCGGAGGAGGTCCGGGTCAACCCCCTGGTCCTGGAGGCCTATCTGGGGCGGATGAGCGTCACCGCCTGAGTTTAGGAGATCTACTTGGAATTACGGGGATTAACGCTAAACATCGTGCACATTATTTCATTTTTCCGTTGACTTTTCTTAAACAATTCCTTTAGAATTGCCGAAAGAACTAATAGTTCAAGCATAAACCCTGAAAAGCTCGGGGATCGGCTTTTTCTCTCTTGCAAATAAGTTTTTTGAGCTTAACCCTTACTAAATTCAAACTAAAAAACGATATAAATTAAAATAGGATTAAATATGGTCAAATTCTTTTTAAGAAAATCATATGTATTGCCAATATCAATCCTATTTTTTTTATTATGTTTAACAGGTTTTTCCCTTTTTCTCCTTAAGAACCATGACCTTTCCCTGCCATTTCTGGTGAGCCAGGACCCAACAGCAATCCTGCCTCGGGCCTCACTTCTGAAAAACGGCATTCATTTCAGAGTCGACCGGAACCTCTCAGGGTCTCAGGACAGCGCCCCCTTGCTGCTGCGCTGCCTGTTCCCTTCAGACAGCCTCCTCAGTTCCCAAAATTTCGACGAACTCATCAAGGCTGAGAGGGACGCGCTGGTCACCCCGGCGGGCATTAAACCCCTCACCCTGGAAGAGGTGGAGCTTTTTCGCCAGGAAATGCAGGTAAAAGAACAGATGCAGAGCCTGGGCCAGGTAATGTCCGGGGCCTTGGTTAACCTGCCGGGGGCGGAGCGCCCGAACTACCTGCTGAGCGATGATCTCGATTACCGGGGAGCCGTTCTGCCCAGCGGCCGGATGATGCTGAACACCCAATATCCCAACTACTGCTTCCCGGTATCCTGGCCGTTCTACTTCAGAAATGACTTTGGCGACCCCCGGGGCCCTCACAGATTGCACATAGGCATTGATATTGCGGCCGCGGAGGGCACCGAGGTTTACGCCATGACCGACGGGGTTATCCAACAATTAGCCGACTGGCCCCGGGCCGGCATCACCCTGCTTTTGCGCGGCAAGGACGGCAGGGGCTATGTCTATATGCACCTCCAAAGATATGCGGATGGCATCACCGAAGGCAAGGCGGTGAAAAGGGGCGAACTCATCGCCTACGTGGGCCATACCGGCACCCTCACTTCCGGCCCGCACCTTCACTTCGAGGTTCATGAAAATGGTTTCAGCCGGGAATGCGCCATTAACCCCTATGAGGCCCTGGTCTCTTTGTGCCAGGGGCGCGGAGTCACCGACCTGGGCCAGCCCAGGCCTTACTTCTCCAGGGAGAGGGGGCCGGATCCAAAGGGTTCCGTTTCGAATCTCTACGCGGGGAAGAAGCCTCTGCGCAGAGAGCTATTCGTAGTGATGGACAAGCCCGTTTCGGTCAAGACCGCGCTCATCAAAAACTGGGACGGTGTGCTGGCTGCCCCGGCGCAGGCCAACTTGAACTGGCGCGTCCCCAAGTCAAACTGGAAGGTGCCCCGGGCAAGCCTTTTGGTTCCTGATGACAAGGAAGAAACACCGCCCACCGCCACCAGGGTCACCTGGACGTTGCGCAAGCCCAAATCCTCCGCAACTTTCCTCATCCCGTCCAAGCAATAGGCTCTCCAAGGTTACCGCGGCCCCAATCTTGATTTTAGTTTTTCCTTGACATATCAAGAATCATTCTTTATTAATATCTTATCTTAAAGAAGGAGCCGCGCTTGGACCCTCAGATTCGGTTGAACCAGTTGATCAAGGTGCTCAAAGACAAAGGGCACCGGCTCACCCCCCAGCGGCTGGCGGTGCTGAAAATCTTGTCCAGGAGCGATGATCATCCCAGCGTGGAGACCATTCACGACATGGTTAAAGCCCATTTTCCCACCACCAGTTTGGCCACCGTTTACAACACCGTCAACTTGCTGAAGTCTGCCGGGGAGGTCCTGGAACTGGGCTTTGCTGGCATGGGCAGCCGCTACGACGGCAACAAACCTTACCCCCATCCCCACGCGGTGTGCACCGCCTGTGGGCGCATCGCCGATCCCGATTGTTCCTCTTTAGCTGGCTTAACCCAGGAAATGTCTCAACAAACCGGATTCTCTTTTACCCATCACCAGGTTTGCTTTTTTGGCCTGTGCCCTGAGTGCCAGGGGAAACAATAGAGCGTCGCCCATGAACTCCCGGGTTACCGCAACAACTATTTCTAAACAATGTTTATAATAATTCTAAAATAATAATCTGTTTATAATTAAATCATTCGTTAATAACATGACGTAATAAGGAGGAGTAAAGTCATGAGCAAAGAAGGCAAGTGCCCGGTAACGGGCCAAGGCAACAAACCCACTTCCCGCAGAGGCATGTCGAACCGGGACTGGTGGCCGAACCAGTTGAACCTCAGGATGCTTCATCAGAACTCTAACCTGAGCAATCCCATGGGCGAGGCGTTCAACTACGCTGAGGAATTCAAGAAACTCGACCTGGCGGCCTTGAAGAAGGACCTCTATGTCCTGATGACCGACTCCCAGGACTGGTGGCCGGCCGATTACGGTCACTACGGGGGGCTCTTCATCCGGATGGCGTGGCACAGTGCTGGCACCTACCGCATCAGCGACGGCCGCGGCGGCGCGGGGTCCGGCTCCCAGCGTTTGGCGCCCCTCAACAGCTGGCCGGACAATGTGAACCTCGACAAGGCGCGCCGTCTGCTCTGGCCCATCAAGCAGAAATACGGCAGCAAAATCTCCTGGGCTGACCTCATGATCCTCGCCGGCAACTGCGCGCTGGAGTCCATGGGCTTCAAGACCTTCGGCTTCGGCGGCGGGCGCGTGGACGTCTGGGAGCCGGAAGAAGATATCTACTGGGGTGCCGAAGAAGAATGGCTGGCTACCAGCGACAAGCCCAAGAGCCGTTACACCGGCGACCGGGACCTGGAAAACCCCCTGGCGGCCGTGCAGATGGGCCTGATCTACGTCAACCCGGAAGGGCCGGACGGCAACCCGGATCCGGTGGCCTCCGCCCGTGACGTTCGGACTACCTTCGGGCGCATGGCCATGAACGACGAAGAGACCGTGGCGCTCGTCGTCGGCGGGCACACCTTCGGGAAATGCCACGGTGCCGGCCCGGCGTCCCATGTGGGGCCTGTACCCGAAGCCGCGCCCCTCGAGGAGCAGGGACTCGGCTGGAAGAGCAGCTTCGGCACCGGCAAAGGCGGGGATACCATCAGCAGCGGCATCGAGGGCGCCTGGAAGCCGAACCCGACCACCTGGGACATGGGCTATTTGAAGGTGCTGTTCAAATACGAGTGGGAGCTGGTCAAGAGCCCGGCCGGCGCGAAGCAG
>JBAQHL010000246.1:0-7201 GCA_049288295.1 Desulfobaccales bacterium | reverse complement strand
GTGCCTGGACGGGCTGGAAGCCCGTCCTACCGTATCCCCCCGCGTCTCTCCGGGAGCACAGGCATCTTGCCTGTGCCACAGGCGGGACGCCTGTGCTCCCGAGATATGGCTGGAAGCCCGTCCTACCGGTAATAGGTATGGTTGGGAGGAGAGAGAGGCAAATGAACTTTCGTAACAGTTCCTCATGGGCCTCCGGCCACCCGTAAAGAATGAAAAGTCGGTAGGGCGGGCCTCCGTGCCCGCCTCGATTAACCGCACAGGCTGGAAAGCCTATGCCACTCCTGAGGAACCTTTCAAGACAGAGCGTGAGTAGTATGAACGAAGTGATGGCGGCAGTTTAATACAGTTTACCGCTGAATTAGAGGCGAAACTGGAGCCTTATATAAATATGGCAACCGGAATAATCGTAAAATAGCCCTATGCGCCTGCTGAAACGAATCGCCCTTGCCCTGTTAGTGGTTCTGCTCCTGAGCCTCGCGGCCCTGTGGGGATTTTTGCGCTCCGAGACTTTTTGGCGCTGGGCCGGGGGCAAAATGGTGGCCCTAGCCCAATCGGAGTGCAATTGCGATGTGCGCGTCGCGAAAATTACCGGCAATCTTTTCGACGGCCTCTTTTTCAACGATTTCGTCTTTACCACTTGCGAAGGAGAGGTGATTCGGGGGAAAAGTGTAGAGCTGCAGATGTCCTTTTGGTCCATCCTGGCGCTCAGGCCGGAGTTCCGCAAAATCGCTGTCCTGGAACCGCACTTCACCATCCGGCGGGAGCGGGACGGTGAATGGAATATCATCAAAATCCTGCCGCCCCCGCCCACTTCCTTGCCCGTGAATATCACCGCCTTAAAATTCCCCAACGTCCTGATCATCGATGGGGACGGGATAATTTACCAGGAGGGCGGGAACCAGACGTTTACGAACTTTGACCTGGAAATGACGGCAAACCTAGTTAATCCCGTGACCCCGAGACAGGTCTTCAATGTCGGCAAGGCCATAGGGAGCGCCACCACACCCTTCGGTCGGGTCCGGCTGAGCAACCGTTTCACCTACAAAACGGGTTTTTTCGAAGTGGACCATCTCGAAGTGAAGGCCGGGGAAAAAACCGTGCTCTCCTTGACGGGTAAGGCCGACCTGAACGAGGGGGGTCAATTCCAGGCCACCGGCCGGCTGGATCTTCCTTCCCAGGCGATCCACAAAGCCTGGGAAAAATGGCCCCCGGCCTGGGATGCCCATGCCAAGTTCCAGGTGGCAGGGACCAGGTCCCAATTGCAAATTGACTTGAAGGGCAAGGTTCACGAGACCAGCTTCGACGTGGCCGGGTCTCTGAACCCCCAGGCTGACTCCTGGAATTACGACCTTCAGGGATATTTGAAGAACTTAAGCCCCAACCTTCTGGAAATTTTCGATGCCGCCCTGGTAAAGAAACTCGATCAACTTGGCCCCCTTAATGTCAAATTCAAAGGGCAGGGCACGGAGAACCAATTGTCCTGGGGTCTGGACTCTGATGCTTTCCAATACGGCTCGGCCAAGGTGGACAAACTGAAGCTTTCCCTGACCGGCGACCGGCAAAACCAACAATTGCAAGGAACGGCGGCCAGCAACGTGGGTCAGCTTTCCTTGAATGCCTCGGGCGCTCTTTTTTCCGCCAGAGAGGGGAAATTTTCCTTCCAGGCGGAGGCTTTCAAACCTAAACCCCTGGGTCTGGCCGTCCCTGAGGGCACCGTCCTCACTGCCACCCTGGACGGCACTTTCAGTTCGCCTGGGATACACGCGCTTGACCGCGGCCAGGTGTCCATGACCATGGCCGCCAGTGGAAAAATCGGTCCCCATCCCCTGAAGGATGTGCACGCCTGCCTGACCTGGAGCAGGGACAAACTGGATATCCCCCAGGCCGACATCCAACTGGGAAACCTGAAGGCGGAACTAACCGGCGTCATGGTGGGGGACACTTTGAATTTTTCTCATGCGGGGAAATCGACTCCTGGAGGGGACTGGCCCATCCCGGCCCGGTTGGGCGGGCAATTTTCCTGGGAAGGGAAGCTCACCGGGTCCCGCACCGATCCCCAGGTCTCCCTGAAAGCCAATGGCCGCAGCCTGTCTTTCGAGGAGTTTGGTTTGCAGACCGTCAACCTGAATCTCCAAACCTCAGGCTGGCCGCCTGCCAAAGGGCGGGTGGACTTCCAGGCCAGCGGGGTGAAAACCCCGGCCGGGGTCTTCTCCCAGGTTAGCTTTCGGGGGGAGGGCAGCGGCAAGCTGTGGAACTATGATTTGAAAGCCGCCGGCCCGGAGGGCGCCAGGCTGGAGGCCCGGGGAGGCGCGGATTTCGGCAGGAGCCTGGTTTCGGCGGAACGCCTCCTTTTTCAGGTGCGAAAAATTACCGTCCAAAACCTGGGGCCGGTGGAAATCAGCCTGGCCTCCGGCCTGGAAGTGAAGCCCGCCGCCTTTCAGGTTAACAAAGGGAGGGTCGGTCTTGAGGCTCGCATTACCGGGCAACAGGTGGCGGGCCGCCTGGACCTCCAGAACCTGTCAGCCGAATTGGTGGCCCCCAGGAGCTACCCTCTCACGGGGACCATTACCGGTGAGGCCGTCCTGTCCGGCCAGGCCCGCCTGCCCATCATCCAGGGAAGGGTGGGTGTCGGGCCGGGACGCTACCGGGAGTTTGATTTTCAGGCCTTCAGCACTGCTTTTACCTATCGCGACAACCAGTTGAGCCTGGACGGCAGTTTGCAATCCAAGGATAGCGGCCCTTCCCTGAATTGGAGCGGACAGGTCCCCCTGCGTCTGTCCCTGATGCCCCTTTCTTATGCCCTGGGCCAGGAGGGCATGCGGCTTCTCCTGCGGGGGGACAACATCAACCTGTCGCTCCTGCCCTCCTTCAGCAATACGGTGGAGAGCGCCCAGGGGGTTGTCAACCTTCTGGCCAAAATTGAAGGCAGCCCGAAGCAGCCGCAGGTATCCGGCCAGGTCAGTTGGGGCCCCTCCGCCATTAAGCTGCGTCCCACCGGTGCGACCTATCAGTTGCAGCCGGGGGAAATCCGCCTGCAGGAAAACCGCCTCACCATCCCGCCTCTCACCCTGCAAAACGAGGGGACTCTCACCTTGACCGGCAATATCACCCTGGCGGGCTTCTTGCCTGACGAGGTCAGGGCCAGGGTCCAGGCGGACAACTTCAAGGCCCTGGACAAACCGGGCTTAAATGCGTTCCTGAGCGGCGTCCTCAATCTGGATGGGCGCTGGCCGGACCTGGCCCTGAAAGGCAACCTCACCATCCCCAAGGCGCAATTTCGCCTGAGTTTTCTCAATCTCGGCACCAATAACGTCAACAAGGATATTGTCCTGGTGCGGGAGGAAGGGCCTGTGGTCCGCCTGGCCCCCAAAACTCAAAAAGGCACGGACGGCAAGGAGCCGGCGGTTTGGAGAAATCTCACCATTGATGTGAATGTCCAGGCCCCGAAAAATGTCTGGGTGGACGACCGGGCAGCCAAGATAGAGCTGGCGGTGGATGCCAGGGTGAAAAAACAGCCGGGCCAGGAGCTTGCCTATGTGGGCAAAGTCCAGGCCCTGGAGGGGCGGGTTATGATTGTGGGACGGGAGTTCCAGGTTACCAGAGGGGTAATCACCCTGCCGTCTCAGCCCGAGGCCGAACCTGTGTTGGATGCCCGCATCGAATATGAGACCAACGAAGTTACCCTCTACGCCAATGCTGCCGGGCCGGTGAGCACCCCGAAGATTACCCTGGGAGGCGAGCCGGCCGTCTCTGAAACCGATTGGATGGCTTATCTGCTCTATGGCAGGCCGGTGGGCGCCTTAAGCCGGGAGGAGCAAAGCGCGGTCTCGGCCGCGGGGGTCTTCGGCGGGCTGGCCACCCAAAAGATCCTCAAGGATTTATTGGGCATGGCCCCCCCGCTCACCAAGGGCCTGACCATTACCTACCAACAGCGCAACGACCCCCTCTACCGGGATGACCCCTACCAGGTGGTGATCAATTACCGGATCAACCGCCGTTTCAGTGTCCAATCCCAGGTGGGCGGGCGCAACACCGGCGGCGACGTGCTCTTCAATTACGACTTCTAATCAAACAGCCTCTCTTTGATTCTTCCGGGGAACAATTTCGGAACCGTAGTTTCGGGCATATACCTGGGTAAATTCCGCCCCCAGAAAAATAATCTGCGCGGAGTAATACACCCAGAGAAGCATGACCACCAGCGACCCGGCGGCCCCGTAGGCGGAACTGACGGTGCTGGTGGCCAGGTAGAAGCCCAGGAGGAATTTCCCCAAGGTAAACAATAAGGCAGTGATGGCGCCGCCGATCCAGACATCCCCCCACGTTATCTCCACATCCGGCAGCATCTTGAATAGGATGGCGAACATCAAGGTGAGAAGAACCAGAGAGACGATATTGTCAAGCCAGCCCAGAAGGTAACGGGGGACATGGATGTAGTTGCTCACATAGGCGCTCGTGGTGCCGATAACCGAACTGGTTACCATGGCGAGAAAAAGAAAAGCCCCCACAAAGAGGATTATTACTAAAGATATCAGCCGGTTTTTTACCATGGGCCACAATCCCGCCGAGGTGTTTTCCACCCCCCACATGGTGTTCAGGGCGTCCTTGAGCATGACCCCCACTGTTGTTGAACCGATGAGCATGAGGAAAATTGCAATAAGAGTAGCCCTGAGCCCGGAGCCTGCCTGATAGCTGCTCTGAATGGTGCTCATCACATAATAGGCATTCTGTGGTCCCAAGGCTTCAGTAAGTTCTTTCAGAAGGTAAGCGGACACCGATTGTTTGCCCAGAAATATGCCGACAATCGCAACTATGATAATAAGAATGGGGGCTAATGAAAATATCGTATAAAAGGCCAGGGCCGCACCCAATTGTGAGGCATTATCATTACTGAATTCGCTATAGGTTTCTCGTAATAAGTGCCAGATCTTCTGTGTGATAGACGTGAAATATTGAAAAATTTTTTGAGACATGAATTTATCCTGAGTTAAAAATGAAAAGAGAGAGAAAGGGGTTGGAAGAATGTGAGAATCGTCGATGCCTGGGGAATATCGCCGATGAAAAATTCTACCAGTAAGGCATAGGGAATCTTTGAAAAATTATTGGATTTTCTCCGCCAGGACCGCCGCTTGGGCCAAATCTACCTGGTTTTCGTAATCGCCTAAAAAAATACGATAAGTTTTAATGTTATCCGGCAGAATTGTCTCCCTGACCTGATATTTAATCAGCAGGTCACTGAGCTTTGCTGTGGCCTTGTCAACCTGCGGCGCCGCATAATATTGTTTAAAAAATGCGAAATGTTGTTTGTTATTAATGGTAATGGCCCTGCTGTTTTTATCAACCCTGGGCAATAATAAGCTTTGGCCGGGGAAGATAACGTTTTCGTTAGTTATCTGGGGATTGGCCAGGATAACCGCATTATAGCCCAATTCCTTATCTTCCGGATAGCGGCTGGCAACAATCCGGAGAAGGCCGTCTTCGGGGGCTACCTGGTAACTGGTGGTTGGCTGTGAACTTTCAGGCTCGGGCGCTTGATCCTCCGGCGGGGGCAGCTCCTCGGACAGGCCGGCAACGGTCAGTTCCTGGGCGGGTTCCTCTTCTTCCTGAAAAAGCTGCAGGGCCGGAGCGGGGATTTCCTCCTGAAAGCCGGCTCTGGTTTCGGCGGCCTGGCTGTGGGGTTGAGGGAGAAGGGGCGGCGCCGGGGGAGAGGCCGCTTGGGGAGCGGCTGGAAGTGGAACGGGCGGCGGCGGGGTGGTTTCCGCCGCTGTCGGCAGAGGCTTTGATCCGGGAGGAAAAGCGAAATTATAAAGGGCATAGCTGGCCAGACTGACCACCAACAGGCCGGCCAGAATGGCCGCGTATTTTTGCAGCCCCTCCCATCTGGACGGGGGCGCCAGAGGTTTATACGAAGGGGCGGACTCTTCTTCTCCCAGGAGATCCCGGCTCACCCGGGGGCGATTCTGCTGCCAGGCCCTGGTCAGGGCCTGATCGCAGACCTGGTTGATGCGGCGGGGGATGCCCCCGGTTCTGGAAAAGAGCTGGCCTGAGCAACCCTCCGCAAAGCAAGCCTGAAAACTCGACCCCACTTGCTGTAAACGGTGATCAATATAGCGCGGGGTTTCTTCAAAGGTTAAACCGTCAATGGCAATATTGGTGCGGATGAGCTCACGAAGGCGCTGGTTGGCCTTGCTGGCGACCTTCTGAACCAGGCCTTTGCGCCCCGCCAGGATGATGGAGAGGAGTTGCTGGCCCTGCTGTTCAATCTGGGAGAGGATGTAAATTTCCTCCAGATGCTGGTCCGTCAGGGCATGGGCGTCATCCAGGATCATCACATAGTATTTACCCTGCTGCGCCGCAGCCTGGACCGCATCCGTGAGTGCCGTGAGGTTTACCAGGTTGCGCTCCCTGAGGGTAATGCCCAGGGCTTCGGCGAACAGGAGGGTGACGGCCAGGGGTTCGGCGGCCAGCCCGATGATCTCCACCGGTTGGAAGGCTTGGGGCAGCCTGGCCAGCAGGGCCTGCACCACCATGGTTTTGCCGACGCCGTCCTCCCCGCTGACCACCGCCACCCCCCGGCGGGCGCTGACAAACTCCAGCAGCTCCTGGGAGATTTTTTCATGCTGCCTGGAGACAAACAAAAACCGCTGATCCGGGACATCAAGGAAGGGTGATTCAGAAAAACCGAAGAAACTATTGTAGGTCATGGGGCTTTCCGTTGGCGGCGATCACCAGAAGGATGGGAAGCTGGGATGGCCAAGGGGTGATGCTCCCTTAAAACATGTTTTTGTTATGGTATTGTTAACGGCTGTCAACTTGGGAACAAAAATTCTTCACAGGAAAAAAATTACTGTGTTCCTGGTCAGAAGCCTCATTCCATAATCCTGGAATTGTGAAAAAAATTCAAGAAATGTTTTGTGGAATGGGTTGTGGGCAAATATTGGAGACAGGTGCTCATGAGCCTTGGGCTCACCCCTGAATCATGAAAAGATTGGTGGGGCGGGCATCCCCACCCGCCAGTCGGATAAACCGAGTGTCTGCAGGCGGGATGCGCTGCGCTTTCCCGCCCTACGGCTCTGGTGGCACAGGTTTTCAACCTGTGCCTGGACGGGCTGGAAGCCCGTCCTACCGTGAATAGGATATGGTGTAGGTTAGGTCTTAGGATGGATGGCGAGATACCTTATAATAATTCCCCATTGAAACGAAA
>JBAQHL010000245.1:0-5948 GCA_049288295.1 Desulfobaccales bacterium | reverse complement strand
CCTGAAGGTGTGTGAACAATTTGGAAGTTTTAATCGCTACATCTGGAAATTCGTTAATGGCAGACCTATACAGAATTCTTGTAAGGAGATTAGGGAAATTCCCTCAAGCTCTCCTGAGTCCGAAGCCATGAGCAAAGATTTGCAGCGGAGGGGGTTCAAGTTTGTGGGCTCAACAATTTGTTATGCGTTCATGCAGGCCGTTGGAATGGTAAATGATCATGTTGTGGGTTGTTTCAGACACGAGGAACTCAAGAATACGAGAGAACCTAAGCAGACAGTGAAGTGAAGGGCCTGGAAACCCGGCTCGCGGTGACCTTGTTGTCGAGCTTACTTGCCAGCCCCTGCAGTTATCACAGGACCGGTAGAAATTGTCGATCTGAGCTGGATATCAGAACCGGTGGGGTTGATTCTGGGGATAGGCCTTAAGCGCCGAGCTGGAACTCAAGGCCGATCGCCTGAGCTGCCCCGGTTCCTGGCCAACCAGTTCCGGCTGCTGTTCCACACCGCAGCCTGCTGCCTGTTCTGGCTGCTGCGCCACCACCTCCCGGGCACGGAACTGGCCACGGCCCAGGTCAACACCTTACGGCTCAAACTGTTGAAGATCGGGGCCCGCATCCGGGAAACCAGCCGCCGCATCTGGGTGCACCTGGCCTCAGGTTACCCTTACCGGGACCTCTTGGCCGGGCTGTTGCAAAACCTGCGGGCCAGCCCCGCATAATCTCACTTCTCCCAGCCGTTTCGCGGTTTCCCTGGGGAGAGGTGCGCCCAAAATCAGCCCTGAAACACCATGCCGATGGGTCCTTGGCGGAAAATACTACCTTGAGGCTCTTTCCGTCCCTTCTCTGCTTCCTTTTTCCCCTGTTTCGCTTCAAAAAACTCTCCGCAAGGAGTCCCTTCATCCCCTTCACGAATAATTCGGGCTAGACCGGCAGTTGCGGCGGTACAGATGCACCAGAAAGGCCTGGGCCTGCTCTTGGCCGGGAAGCCCGGCAGCCTGCAGGTGCTGCATCACCCTGGCCAACAACTGGCCTTTTGCGGAGAAACTCCCGGTGCCCAACCGGAGGAAGGTCCGAGGGGAGAAGGGGGAAACTGCTCGGTGGAGTGAATGTTTGTTCGGGGAAAGCGCCTTCCCCAGGAATAAGCTCCCTTGGAAAAGGCTTGCCATGATGCTGCTTCTCAACCTGATTTTGCCACGGGGTCATCTCTGCCTCCTTCCTTTCTTTACCAGAAAAAACAGGCAGATAATGACCATGACGATGTCAGGATTTAACCATCTATTTTGTTACGTATACAGAGAGCAGTGAACGACACCTCAACGGCTTCTCCTTTTGGTACTTAGCACATCCCTTTTTAGGCTCACAAGATTGATATCCATGTGAGATTATCTTATAAATGGATGGCATCCACCATCGCCCAGGAGCTGGATATCACAACTTTTTCCTTTTAAGCTGCACCTAACCCTCGACCTGTACATCCTACCCCTGGAGCGGGAGTTTCAGAGGCCCCCTGGATTGTCCAGTAGTTTCCTCACCACCAAGGTGGTGGACCTGGCCGGGCCGGAGTTGAATCACCTGTCTTCCCCTGTCAATCCAAGGGTGGCGGGAAAGGCCTGGGAGATGCGCCGCCCGAACACTGGACCGGACCGAGGACTTCGCGGCACAGGGACAAGCCATCACCCCGCTTGGTATTGCCAACCTCACCTCCAGCGACGGGGTAATGGATTTGGCAGCGAAATGCCCCTCGACCAAAGGAGTAAACCAAGTTGCGGTTTGATGATCTTTTGCGGGTAAGCCTGCGTCAGATAGTCCGCCAACGTCGGCGCTACCTCGGTGTGGTCTTGGCTATTGCCGTCGGGGTGGCTGGCTTTATTTCCATAATCACCATGGGGCAGGACGTGAAAAGGAACTTCAATGAAGACCTGGCCTTAATCGGTGACGTCACCATAATTAGATCTGTCCTGGAATTCCGCCGCCAACTGCCCCTAAGCGAATTTCATGCCGACACCGTTCAGGCCATCCGGGAGATCCCGGCGGTTTCCGTGGCCAGCCTGGCGGGCTTTACTCGCATCAAGTTCTTCCGGCAAGGCACCCCGGAAGACTTACTGGTGGGGGCCGTGGATGATAACTTTTGGAAGATACGCAACCTGACGGCCGTTACCGGGACCCTGTTCAGCGCCCAAGCCGTCCAAGAGCGTCAGCGGGTGGCCGTCCTGGGGAAAGGCCTGGCCGAGAGACTCTTCGGCACCTACCAGGTGGCGGGGCGCACCATCGAAATGGGCCCTGATATCTACCAGGTCACTGGCGTGGTGGGGGGTCTTAGGGACATCCAACTGGAAAAACACATTTTCATCCCTCTCACTACCGCAGTTGACCGCTTCTCCCGATATCTGGTGCTGGACAGACTTTACATCCGCTGCGCCACCTGGGATGATGTCCCGGCGGTCGCAGCAGCCATTCCCGGGGTGGTGACAGCCCACCAGTCGGCGAAGAACCTGCTGGTGGAGGTTTCCTATGAAAACCTGAAGCATGTCAAGAAGGTGGCCTTCTGGATTGAATTCTTCATTTATCTGGCCTTCGCGACCACCCTCATCCTGGGCGGCATGGGCATCTGGAACATCATGATGGCGGCGGTGCGCACCCGCACCCGGGAAATCGGCCTGAAAAAGGCCATGGGCGCGGAAGACCGGGACATTCTCGCCCAGTTCCTCACCGAGGCCCTTTGCCTGTCCCTGGTGGCGGCCGTCGCCGGCGTGGCCCTGGGCAGAGTTCTGGTGGAATTACTGGGCCTGTGGATCGGCATGCGCCCGCCGGAAGAGCTTTTTTTTACCTGCCTGGCCATCAGCTTAGTCTTTGCTGTAATTTTAGGAGTGGGCGCCGGGCTCTACCCTTCTCTCCGGGCAGCTCGCATGGAGGTGATCTCAGCTACCCGTTATGAATAAGCCGGGCCGTTTCTTCACCCATCGCCTCTTGATGGACACCAGGGCTGCTTATCTCCCGAGTTAGGCACACCTTGCACCTCAGCCGCCATCTCCACCTCCATCAGCACCATACGGTGATCCGACAGCCCGGCATCCACTACCCGGTGAGACTGTATGCGCCAGTGCTCGGGGACCAGGATCCAATCGATAACTTGCCGGGGATTCAGAGGAGAGAAGGTAAAGTCCCAGGGACCGGGCAACTCATCAGCTTGAGGCCGGGTCTGATAACCTCCCTGGGCCAAGAGCCAGGATAAGGCCGTCTGGCCGGAGGGGTCCGGCGTGGCCAGGGGGTAATGTATCGGTGAGGAGTTGAAATCGCCGGCCAGGAGACAAGACCGTGGAGAGGTCCGGCGGAGTTGGTCTAAAACTCGGGCGGACTCAAGGCGGGTGGTCTCCAGGCGGTGATCCAGGTGGATTCCCAGAATATTGATGAATTTCTCCGGAGAGGGATATACGGAGCAAATCAGCCCGTCCTTTTTCCCCCAGCACACCGACTCCCACAACCCATGGCCGGGAAGCCTGACAAGACGCGGGTTGGCCAGGGGATAGCGGCTGAGCAGGGCATTGCCATAGCGGTGGCGCCAGAAAAAAAGGGCGGCGTCCACGTTGGTCTGTTCCACCCAAAAGGGAAAACCGGCATTTTCTGCCAGGTAGGCTGCCTGGTTGATGTGGTAGGTGCGGAAGGAAGCGAAATCCACTTCGTTTAAGACCAGAAGATCCGGCCTGGTCTCCACGAGAAGGTCGGCCAACCGGGCCAACCGCTTTTCCAACTCCTGCCTCGGCGGTCTGGCCAGTTTTTTCCAGGCGAAGGGTTTGGGGCCTAAACCATGGTGGATATTGTAGGCGCCAATGGTGAGGCGCCCGGTGAAAGGGGCCAAAGACCCTGTCCCTGTTTGGGAAGAATGCCTCAGGCGCAGTGCCCTAAAGGGGCTGGCGGCCCGGTTGAGAAAAAACCAGGCCCAGGGAAGGGCAAGCAACGACAGGAAAGCCGGCCACACAGAGGGAGGCGCTCCCAATCAGGCATCCCCGTAACGCAGAGACTTGAGGTGCAGGAGTCTGTAAAGGTTCTGGTTGAACTTGACCATGCAGCATGCCCCACACAGGCAACCCTTGACCGGAGTTCCCCGCCGGGGCATGGCGCGGCCTTCCAACCGGTAGGCCAGATACTGGGGAGAATTCCACATTTCCCTGAGACGGTCAACTCCCATCTTCCCCATGACCCGGCGGGAAAAAATGCAGGGTATCAGTGTGCCGTCAAGATCGATTTCGGCATGGAGGTAGCCTACGTAACAGGGAATCTTTTGATAGAGGGGCCAGGTATTGAGCACCCCCTGGTGGCTGTACAGGTTGGTGGCCAGATATTCTCCCAGGTTGGTGTGAATACCATAGCTTTCAGCCAAAGTGAGGGCTTGGGAAAGCTCCCGGTGCAGTTCCTGCTCCTCCTCGGCCGTGGGTACCACCTCAGAAAGCCCGCCATCGGCCCGGGCCGGCCGGAAGAGGATCTCCTTCACCCCCACTTCCCGGGCGTGCTCCACCATCCGGCGCACCTGGCGGAAGTTGGCCCTTTGGATGACATGCATGGTGGAGACCTTGGGGACGCCGGTAGCCGCCAACTCCTTGATGTGGCGGGAGAGGCGCTCGAACTGCTCGGGCTTGTTCCTGGGGTGCACCCGGTGCCAGGTTTCCGGGTCCCCGGCGTGGAGGCTGAAGCGGAAGTGTCCCGGGGTGGCCCCCCAAATCTTGACCCGGGCGCTGTCCAGGGAGATGCCGTTGGTGAGGACGTAAGGCTCCATGTGGAGCCGCCTCATGAGGACCAGAACCTCGTCGAAGCGGGGGTGCAGGGCCGGCTCGCCGTTTCCCCCGAGGACCAGCCGAAACGTGCCCGTATCGTGGCATTCTTTCACGCACTGTTTAAGGAGATGTTCATCCATAAATGACTGACGGGTGGAAAAAGCGGGGGTGGGCACGGTGCCGGGAACGGGCGGCTTCTGGAGGAGAGGTGAATGGGCGCCGCACATGAGGCAGGAAGTGTCACAGATATTGGAGATGGTCAGGCCCACGGACCGGGGGCCGGTGAACACGCGGCGCCGGGAGAGAATGCCCAGGAGGACCTTCACCCCGCTCGCCAGGTCACGCAGGCGCCGGGCGGTCATGCTTCCCTCCTCTTCGGGGAAGCCCTGTCCGGAGTTTGGGCCGCAAAATCCCGCAGGAAGGTCTGGAGCACCGCGGCGGTCTCCTCCACCTCCTGGCCCAGGGCGAAACGGTAGACCTGGGCCCGGGCAATCACCTCCAGGCTGCGGCGCAGCCGGGAAAGGGCCAGGCTGGTCTGCCCCAGGAGTTCCAGGGAGCTGCGCTCCAGGATGAACTCGACACCCTGGTAAAGACCCAATCCCACCACGCAGTTTTTCACGAACTCTCTTACGGCCTGCCGCCGATTGCCTGGCCTGATGGAGGAAGGGCCGGTGAGCCAGCGCTCCCCCAGGAGTATGGCCCCCACCTGGCAGGGAGAGGCCAGGCGGTCCTGGAAATAGCCGATGTCGATGAGGGTCTTGGGGCCGAACTCCATGCGCTGCACCGTGCGGCAGAAATGGGATGGAATTTCGGAGGGCTCCCCTCCCGGCCGCACCCCGATGCGCAAGGGAAAGGGGTGCACCTGGCCGTCGGGGCCCAGGAGGGGAGAGTCTTCGGAGAGCAGCTTGACCCCCTCGGATTTAAGAAGGCGCAGGGCCAGGGTGGTTTTTCCTCCCGCCATGGGGAGCAGCACCAGGGCGGCCCGGTTCCCGGCGGCCACCCCCAGGGCGTGCACCCGGTAAAGACCCACAGAGTCCAGGTGCTGCCCCACCCGGGACAGAATGGTCAGGAAGGCCACTTCGTGGGCCAGGTCCCGGTCCCGGCAGAAAATCTCCCAGCGGCGCTGGGCGGTGCGGTAGACGGACAGGGCCCGCCCGAAATAGTCCAGATACATCTCTCC
>JBAQHL010000244.1:0-9065 GCA_049288295.1 Desulfobaccales bacterium | reverse complement strand
TTGGTCACTCCCCCAATAAAGCCAAAATCCCAGGGCGGCCAAAGACCCCAGCAGGAGTGCGGCGAGAAGGATGCGCTTCACGAGGATGCCTTCCTGGAGTTCATACCGGCCTCATCCAGGGGAAGGGAGGTCCCAGCTCAAAGATTTCTCTGGCAAGGATGGGCAAAGCTTATGGCCATTACCAGAACAATGTTCTTTCGTAGGGGCATGGCTCGCCATGCCCAATCCGGGCACGGCAAGCCGTGCCCCTACAATCCTTATGGTTTTCCCTGGGCGCCCTGTGTGGAACCGCCTTCTTTTTCCTGGGAAATGCCGCTGAGATTTTTATCTTCCGGCTGCCTGACCTCGATGGTGGCTTTAAGGCCCTCTTTCAGGATGAGATCGGGATTTTCCACCTTGAATTCCACATCAAAGTAGGTGGGGTGCTCCAGGGTGATGACCGGCGGGGCCCAGGGGAGGCGGCTGACCTGGGCTTTGAACTTCTGGCCGGGGAGGGATTCGATGGTGATGTCGGCCTTATCCCCCACCTGAAGTTTAAGGGCCTCGATTTCGTGGACCTGGGCCCTGAGCAGCATGGGGTCCATGACTCCCACCATGATGACCGGCGTGCCCCCAGTCAGTTGGGCTCCTTGACGTAGGTCCGGATGCATCCAGAGCACGTGGCCGTCTATGGGGGCCACCAAAACTGCCTCTTTGGGGACCTGGCCTGATTTAAAAGAGACGCCCAGTTGTTTGCGGGCCAGGGATTCTTCCTCCCGGGTGGTCCTTTCTGCCTGCTCCAGCGCCTCCTGGAGGATGGACCGCTGCTTTCTCAGGGCCTCGATTTCCTGGTCAATCTGGGTGAGACTCTGGGGCGCGGCCAGATTTTGCCGGGACAGTTCCGTGAGGGTGTTTTGTTTATTTTTCAGGGTGGTAAGGCCCTTGTCGATCTCCGCCAGCCTGGCTTTCAGATCGGTAATCTGGGAGGGCAGCAGACGGCGGCGCATGGCCTGTACGGATTCAGGGAGCAGGCGGTAGCGGCCCAGGATTTCACCCTCCTTGACCCTTTGACCGGGCTGCACCTTCAGGGAGATGATGTCCCCGGCCACGGGCAGCAACACGGGGCGCTTAAGGTAACAGACCAGCTTGCCGGTGAAGTTGAGTTGGGCCGCCTGGGCCGGGGGGATGGCGCCGTCCAGGGCTAAGGACAGGCAACTTCCCAACATGGCGATAAACAAAAAGATTTTTCCGATGTGTCTCATGGTTATTGGCAGTTATGGCCAAACAATGGCTTGGCCAGTGATTAGTTCGTATTTTTTAAGGCGGTAAATATTGGCTCCGCAGTTCCCAGATATGGTCCAGTTTTTATAAGTTACTGTCCTGAAAAGTTCCTCAGGGGTAGCATAGGCTTCCCACCCTGTGTGGATAATCGAGGCGGGCACGGAGGCCCGCCCTAGCGACTTTTCATGCTTTGCGGGTGGGCCACCGGCCCATGAGAAGCTGTTACGAAAAGCTCAATCACCTCTATTTTTTACAACCATACCTGTGACCAGTAGCACGGGCATCCTGCCCGTGCAGGCACAGGTTGAAAACCTGTGCCACCAAATATTGAGTTATCTTTCAGCTTCGATCAGGTCATTTTTTAAATTGGTTTTCATGCACGTAATGATACACCAAATTCCCGGAAAGATGGCGCAGTTCCAAAGCGGCCATGTCGAAGTCCAGGCCCTTTTTGACGGCCTCCGTCTGGGCTTTGACCCGGGCTTGCCGGGCCGCCATCAATATGGAGAAGTCCTTTTCCGCAGAACGGTACAGGGTCTCCCCCTGGGTCTCCTTGAGACGGGCCAGATCGGCTTGGGCCTGGGCCACGCGCAGGCCCGCGGCCGCGTTATTCAGCTTCTCCTGAGCATCCCCCCATTTCTGGGACAATTCGGTGGCCTTAACTTCTTCCTCCGAGGCATACTGCTGGAGGACGGTCTTTTGACGGTCAATATTCCTGAATCTCTTAAAGCCGTCAAAGATGGGGAAGCTCAAACCCACGGAAAAAAACGTGCCCCGGGTGTTGGTCAGGGTCAAGGGGTCGGGGGTTTGCAAAGCCAGGTTGACGCTGGGCAGGAATTTCATCTTGGCCAGGCTGACATTATACGTTTGCAGCTCTTTGGTCATTCTCTTGATGCGCACGTCAAAGGACCGCTCTTCGGCCTCTTGCAGACCGGCCTTTTTCGGTTGAAAGTCCCCCAGCACCTGACGGCGGGCCGAGCTAGCATCCAGGCGCAAGGTCTGCTCCGGTTTCAGGCCCATAAAGTCGTGGACGGCTTTGCGGAGGCTACCCTGGGAAGCCTTCAGGGCTTCCAGTTCCGCTGCGGCCACTTCCCCTTCCTGGGAGGCGATCTGGACTTCCATGGGGGTCACCTCCCCCAGTTTTTGGCGTTCCCGGGCATAGCGCAGGTTCTCCCGGGCAAGTTCCACTGCCTGCCCCCGCAGCTTAATAAGGTTCTCCAGGGCGTTCAGTTCCAGAAAGGCCTTGCCCAGGCGCTCCAGCCCGGCGGCCATGGCCTTCATATGGGCCAGGGTGGCGATTTGGGTGATCACCCGGGTCACCTTGAGGGACAGGTAGGCCATGATGGGATTGTATTCGCCGGTGGTGACGGCCACGGAATAATTCAGGGGGTCGGTGACATTGGGATCGTTGGGCTGGACCAGGTAATAGCGGGCGGCGCATTTGAGGCCTGGAAACAAATCCGACTTGCTGTCCCTTTCATCAAGACGCCTGACCTCGATCTCCAGGGCGCTTTTGGTAAAAAACGGGGACTGGCGCAAGGCCACCCGGGCGCAGTTATCGAAGTCGGCCGGGTCCTTAACTATCTCGAGGGGGACTGCCTGGGGCCGGGCCGGGGCGGACATGGCCGGGGCAGGCCAGGCCAGGGCCACAAATAGGCCTATGCAGAGAAAAAAAAGGAAGATAACAGAGATCTTATTGGAAACATGGGGACTTTTCAGTCTGTGGTCGGCTGTTCGGGTCAGCATGGGCGAATATATCCTTTTGAGCCACGCACTCCTCGTTGGGGCTGTCATTTAAGGCCGCAGAGGATTCCATCTTCCATGGGGCAGACCCTGGTGCAGCGGGCGCCGATGTCAGGGTCGTGGGTAACTACGATAACGGCCGTCTGGTCGGCGACGATCTCCTCAAAATGTTCCATGATCAGATGGCCGTGGCGGCGGTCCAACTGGCCGGTGGGCTCATCCGCCAGGATGAGTTGGGGCCGGTTCACCAGGGCCCGGGCCACCGCCACCCGCTGGCGCTCCCCGCCGGAAAGCAGGTTGGCGGAGTGATAAAGGCGGTGTCCCAGATTCACCCGCCGCAGGGCTTCCAGGATGCGGTCCGGCCGCTCTCCCCGGTCAACCCCTTCATAAATCAAGGGAAATTCGAGATTTTCGTAGACATTGCTATTTTCCAGGAGGTCACAGGCCTGGAAAACAAAACCCAGGCGCCGGCGCCGGAATTCCGCCTGTTGGGTCCGGTCAAGGGTGAGAACGTCGGTTTCACCCCAGAGGTATGAGCCGCTGGTGGGGGCCTGGAGCAGGCCCAAAATATAGAGCAGAGTGGACTTGCCGGAACCGGAAGGCCCCATGATGGCCACCATCTCCCCAAGGTGAATCTCGAAATCCACCTTGCGCAGCACCTCAATGGGCCCGGCGCCGTTGTAATATGTCTTGGTCAGGTTCCTCACCCGAATCAAGGCCTGAGGAGATAAGGCTGCCTGTGTATTCATAACCGCAAAATTAGGGGATGAAGCTAAAATGCTATTCATAGCGGGTGGCGGAGACCACCTCCATGCGAGCGGCCTGGAGAGATGGATAGAGCCCGGCGCCCACGGAAAAAAATTCCACCTGGCCTTTCCAGTCTCCACGGACGCGGGTCATGCCCACCATGCTGGCTACGTCAACTTCCGGAATTTTCTTAATGGCTTTTAGTGTTTCAGGGTGGAACTTGTTTATGGGGTGCTGGGGCCTTAATTCCGGGACATTGCGGATAATGGTAACCCCGCCGATAAAGGCGATGTCTTCGTTAAAATTCTTTTTAACGTCCTCGCCCATCGTGATGATGGAAATAAACCCCGCCACCCCCACGGCGATAGCGAAAATTACGCCGATATAGCGCCGGCGATGGCGGACCACCTGGCGCAGGCTTACCCGCACAAGGTCGTCAAACCGCAACTTTTAAACTCCTTTGATTGGGGGTTCACTTTCCTGCTACGCCCATCACCGTATCGATGGAGGTGCGGTTAGCGACGCCAATCGGATCGAGGGTTTGTCCCTGTTCCGCCAAGTCCACGGCCCGGACCCGGTGTTTTTTAGCCAAGCGGTCCAGGACCTCCAGGACATATTCGATGTGGCTATCCTGGTGGGTGCTCATGTAGGCGGTGCGGATCAGGGCCTTCCCCCGGGGGACGGCAGGGGAGATGGCGGGCAGAGCGAAGACGCCTTCAGCAAAAAGGTCGGCGGCAAGCATGGCGGCCTTTAAGTCTGAACCAATGTGGATGGGCATAACCGGGCTCACCGGGGGACCGGTAATCAGGCCTATCTCCTGGTAGCCGGCGTGAGCCTTGCGGATAATTCTCCAAAGATTTTCGATGCGTTCCGGCTCCGCTTCAATGATGTCCAAACAAGCCAGCACGGTGCCTGCGCAACTGGCAGGCAGACCGGCGGAGAAAATCAGGGTCCGGGAATGGTGGCGGACGTATTCCAGCACTTCTTCCTGGTCACTGGCAATAAAGCCGCCGATGGAGGCCAGGGCCTTGCTGAAAGTTCCCATGATAAAGTCTACCTGTTCGGTCTGGCCGAAATGAGCCGCAGCTCCCCGGCCCCGCCCCAGCACTCCCAGGCCATGGGCATCGTCCAGGTAGATAAGCAGGTCCGGGAAGGCCTCCTTAAGGGCGACCAGGTCGGGCAAGGGGCAAAGGTCGCCGGACATGCTGAAAACGCCCTCGGTAATAAGAATCATGACCCCATCGCCGTTTTTCTGACGGGCCGCGGCGATTTTTTCGGCCGCCGCGTGGGGGTCGTTGTGGGCGAAGGGCACCAGCTTGGCTTTCGAAGCCTGACAGCCCTCAAAAATACTGGCGTGGTTCTCCCGATCGCACAGGATGATGTCCTGGCCGGTGAGCAGGCAACCGATGGCCCCCAAATTCGTGCTGAACCCGGTAACATGCAAGACGGCTTTCTTTTTGCCCACAAAAGCCGCCAGGCGCTCCTCCAGCCTCTCATGGACGGTCATGTTGCCCGACAGAAAACGGGAGCCACCGGGGCCGGTCCCCCAGCGTTGCATGGCCTGGAGAGCGGCTTCCTTTACCCGGGGTTCATGGCTCAGGCCCAGATAATCATTAGAGCCAATCATCACCATGCGCCGGCCATGCACTTCAACTTCCGGCCCCCAGGATCGTGAAATGGGGCGGAAGTAAGGGTATACGCCTTGGGCTTTGGCCCCCTGCACAAACCGGTGAAAGGTCAAGCAGCGTTTCTTTAGATTCATAATTTTGGGATTATAATTGAGTTCGTGAAAAAATACCACCTGCTTCGGAAAGGTATGTTAGCAAAAATTTTTTTAAAGGGCAAATAATACCTCAATATTGAGAAATTTTTCTTTTTATTTCTTTCCGTCATGGCATTTATAGCACATTTCCTGACCTTAAATCCACCGCTACTTTAACGCTTTGGTGGTGCGGCTTGTCCAGGGCAGTCTGAAAAACCTGGCGGTAACGGCCCAGGGGAAAGGTGTGCGTCAAAAGACCGGCAGAAGGAAAATCTTTGCCGGCCAGGAGAGCTATGGCCACCTGATACGTCCGCAGGCGTTGGCCGCCATGGTTCCCATAGGCGTACATGGCCGAGCCGGTGAGGCGCAGTTCCCGAAACCAGAGGCTGGAAATGTCCACCGGTCCCACACTCCCGGCAGTGCCCACCATCACGAAAGTCCCCCTGCCCTTCAAGGCCAACAGGCCAGTTTGCAAAGAATTTGTGCTCCCCACGCAGTCAAAAAAGAAATCAGCCCCGCCCTCCAGATTGCCACCTCCCAGGGTGGTGGCCAGAAATTTACACCCCAGGGCCTCCCCCAGTTGGCGGCGGTCGGGCTTGAGGAGGACCAGGTCGGCCCCGCCGGTCACGGCCAGGCGTTCCTGGAAGGGATAACGGGCCACCACCACCAGCCGCGCCCCGCACCCCAGCCCCCTGAGTCCCCTCAACACCTGCTGGCCGATAATACCCGCCCCATAAATAACCACGGTGGCGGCATCCGGCGGGAAGTTATCCAGAACCGGCTGCAGGGCGCTGGCCAGGGAATCAACCAACACGGCAGTTTCATCGGCAAGATGCGGCGGTAACCTAAAGAGATTAGCCGGGGGCGCCGCCATCAACTCCGCCAAACCTCCGCCGGCCCTGTGTGTGAAGCCCAAAATCACCCCGGCCGGCAACTCTCCCTGGGTGAAGCGCTCGCACAGGTTATAATCCCCCCGGGCGCAAAAGCGGCAGGGCGCCCCGCCCCGGGCCTGACAGGCCAAAATGGGCTCCACCACCACCCGTTCCCCCGGGGCAAAGCCGCTGTGCTCCGGAGCCTCCACCACTGCCGCCACCACCTCATGGCCCAAAATGCACGGAAAAGAGGCATAGGGTTCCAGTAAATAAGACTCCTGGCCCCGCAAAAGATTAAGGTCTGAGCCGCAGATGCCGCACATCAAGGGCCGCAGGACCACCCAGTCCGGGTGGGGCCGGGTGAAGGGCACTTTCTTGAGCCGCAGGGGCACCGCCCAGGAAAAAAATCTCCTCGGGAAAAGAGAGCTCAAAAACTTGGACAGGAGATAGCGGGGAATGGAATGGTAATATTCTAGAGCGAGCATGGTTAACTGGCCTGGGGGATGAAGAAACGGGAAGCCGGCCCCCGGGCTTTTCGGCCACTAAACCCTGAATTCTCCGCCTTGTCAAGTGCTCTGTGCTGGGAATTTCTTCGCTAAGATGTAAACTGGCAGGATTTTAGGGTATAGTGATACATTAAAACAATACACAATCGGATTAATCTGACGGAAAGCCCATGACTCAGCGCAGCAAACTGTCTTTGGGGGCGGTGGTGAAAAATGTGCGCCCCTTGCTTCCCCACCCCTGGATCGGCCTCAAACTCATGGCTTTGGAAGGGGAAAAGTGGCTGTTCAACCTCCTCAACCCCAAGGCCTCAAAGGGTTTGGCCCGCTCCATTCGCCAGGTGAGCATCCGCATAACCGATATTTGCAACCTGCGGTGCCACACCTGCGGCCAATGGGGCGACCACGGCTTTCTCCACGGGAAAAGCCTGGCGGAACTGAAACGGCAGGAGGTCTCCCCGGAGCGCTACCTGGAGGTGTTCGCCGACCTCGTGGCCCATGGCCATCACCCCCTCATTTATCTGTGGGGCGGCGAACCTATGCTCTATGAAGGGACTCTCCCCATCATCGAAGGCGCGGCCCAGTTGGGGCTCCCCACCTCCATCGCCACTAACGGCACCAGGGTGGCTGCCAAAGCCGAGGAACTGGCGGCTGCCCCCCTGTTTCTCCTGCAAATGTCCATTGACGGGCACACCGCCGAATCGCATAACCGGGCTCGTCCGGCGGCGGGGGGGACGGACAATTTCGCCGACATCACCAAAGCCCTGGCCGAGATGCGCCGGGCCCGGGAGGCCAGAGGGTCCAACTTGCCCCTCATTGCCTCCCTCACCACCATCTCCAAGGAAAACTACCGCCACCTGATAGATATCTACGAAACCTTCCGGGATCGGGTGGACATCGCGGTTTTTTACCTCTCCTGGTGGATCGACGAGAACAGCCTCCAGGCCCACGATCGGGATTTTCACCGGCGCTTCGGCTTTACGCCCCAATGTCCCCAGGGCTGGCTGGGCAGCTGGAGGCCTGACGATTATAAGGAATTGAACCTGCAACTCCAACTGCTTCAGGAACGCTCCCAACCCTGGTCCGCGCCCCCGGTGGTGCTAATCCCTTCCATTTTGGGGGAGGAAAATCTCCGCAACTACTACACCAATCACCAGGAAAGATTCGGCTACGACCAGTGCGTTTCCATTTACCAGGTGGTGGAGGTGGACAGCAACGGGGACATCTCTCCCTGCCGGGATTACCATGATTATGTGGTGGGCAACATCAAGACCCACACCATTACCGAACTGTGGAATTCCGAGCGCTACCAGGCCTTCCGCCGCAGCCTGGCCACCGAGGGCCTGATGCCGGTGTGCTCCCGCTGCTGCGGCCTCATGGGATATTGACGTGGGGGTCAGAAGACCCGCGATTCCCGCCCGTTTGGTGTTCCTGCTGGAGGATTTGGAGTACGGCGGCACCCAGCGCCAGGCCCTGGAGTTAGCCCGCCGCCTGAACCGCAGCCGGTTCCAGGTGGAGCTTTGGGTGCTAAGGAAAGGGGACGATCTTGCCGCCGTGGCCGAGGACTATGGCCTTCCCGTAGTCTGGCTGGCCCGCTCCGGCTGGGTGGGGCCCCAGAGTCTCTTTAACCTGTGGAGGCGGCTGTGGCAGAATCCTCCGGACCTCCTCATGCTTCTCACCGTCATTCCCAATATCTGGGGGCGGCTCTGGGGCAGGCTGGCCCGGGCGCCGGTCATCGTGGGCAATTGCCGGGGCGGGGCGGCCCCCTGGCGCCAGCATGAGCGTTGGCTGTGGCCCTGTGCACATCATATTCTCTGCAATTCCCAAATTCTGAAGGATTTGCTGGTCACCCGTTACGGCGTGCCCCCGGAAAGGCTGACCGTAGTCCACAACGGCGTGGACACCGATTTTTTCCAACCTCCCCCTGAAGGCAGAAAAAATGAAGGTCCTGCGGTGCTCCTCTCCGTGGCCCGCCTGGTGCCGGACAAGGACCATGACACCCTGCTGGCGGCCTTTGGCCAGTTGGCCGGGCGTCACCCCGGTGCCGAACTCTGGCTGGTGGGCAATGGCCCCCGGCGGGAGAGCCTGGAGCAAAAAGTTCATGACTTGGGCCTTCCCGGGCGGGTTAAATTTTTGCCCGTGACCAAAGATCTGCGCCACATTTATCATCAGGCTGAC
>JBAQHL010000243.1:0-6732 GCA_049288295.1 Desulfobaccales bacterium | reverse complement strand
GGATGATTTGATGATGTCCTGTGGCCCCGGTTTTTTCGTTGGGCTGATTGAGCATTCATCGATAATTCGTAGAAAAGGGGAATCTTCTCTTGGATGAGTCCCTCCCCTTCCTTTTTTACTAAAGAACGTTTAGATTCTCATGCTATAATTAAGACAACTTAAAGATGCTTTCATCTGGCAAGGAGATAAATATGCCGAAACCAAAGGTCACCGGCAAAAAAGCCGCAACCAAAGCATCAGAAACTTTGAGCAGTAAGAAAACAGGTCCTAAATCTAAGACGACTGCGGGAAGTGCCCTGTCGCAGACGAAAGCTCCAAAAAAAACAACATCAGCAAAAGCAGCAACTGCTGCTTCGCAAGTTTTGAAGGATAAACGCACTAGCAGTTCTTCAAAAGCTGCGGCAGGAAGCGCCCTATGCCAAAAAAAACGCGAAGTTAAATCTCCTCCGACATCAGGCTCTGTGAAAAGATCTGCTATAGTTAAAGCAGTATGCTTAGTTTCCTCAAAACGTTCGGCTAAAAAATAATAATAAGCGAAGTCATGGCAGATCCCTATTATGCAAGTAATGTATTTATAAATTGCCCGTTTGATGAGGATTATAAAGATATTTTTCGTGCTATAGTATTTGCTGTATTTGATTGTGGCTATATTCCCCGATGTTCTCTTGAACTCGATGATGCGACTGAAGTCAGAATCGAGAAAATCACAAGGATTATCTCTAAATGTAAATTTGGAGTTCATGATATTTCAAGAACAGAATTAGATAGTGTGAATAAGTTACCAAGATTTAATATGCCCCTTGAACTAGGCCTTTTTTTGGGTGCAAAGAGATATGGTTCAAGAGAAAATAAATCAAAGGTCTGTTTAATATTAGATCGAGAAGAGTATCGCTTTCAAAAATATATTTCGGATATAGCTGGTCAAGATATAAAACCTCACAATAACGATCCATTCACAGTCATTTCTATTATAAGAAATTGGTTGAGAAATTCATCGGGACGTAAAACCATCCCAGGCGGTGCTGCGATAAGCGAACGTTATCAACTTTTTACAACAGACTTGCCAGAAGTGTGTTTAGAATTGCAGCTTGAACAAGATAATTTAATATTTAATGATTATACTCATATTGTATCAGAATGGCTAAAAAGGAATCCTTAATCAGACCATATCAACCTTATTTCCAAGCACCTTAGCGGGAAAGCGCAGCGCATCCCGCCTTTTGTATTTCTGCTCTCCCCTCCCCTTTCACATCCCGCCTTTTGCGCCCCGCCGTCAGATTCATTCCATTTCCAGCCGGCGAACGGCATCATCTCGGATGAAGGCTGCACACCGCGCACCAGGATGGCGGGCGGGGACGCCCGCCCTACCGGCCTTTTCATAATTTGTGGGGGACGGATACCTGAGACCCAGCCAGCTTTATTTTTGATTTGTCCGGAAAATTGTGGTTTAATCTGGGCATATGGCCTAACTGCCGGGCCTCTCAAGGAAAAAGGGCGGTTATTAACTTAGGTTGCAAGCAGATATTCAAGATGAAGGATTTAGTGAAGTCCTTAACAAAACTTCCCTGGCATTTTACCCTGCGCCAGAAGGTAATCCTGGGCCTGGTGGTAGGAATATTAGGCATCGCCTTTATCGGCATTATTTCTTATCACTATTTACGGGTTATAGAACTGAAGCAGCATTTTGTGGAAATAGCCGATGATTTAAGCAACAAAACCCTGGAGATCAGGCGTTCTGAGAAAAATTTTTTATTGTATGGCTCAAAAAGCGATCTGGCGGAAAACCGGCGCTTCATTCAAGAGGGCCTTGATCTTCTGAGCACCATTGAAACTGAGGTGAAAGGCCTGGAGGGAGCCCCGAAAATACAATCGATTCGGCAAGAATTTTTAAATTACAATGAAATCATGGAACGAATCAGTTCCATTCCCGACGGCAAAACCATTCCCCGGGACCTGGAAGAACAATTGCGGGAACGAGGCAAGCACCTGGTGGAGCTGTCTCAACAATTGGTCAGCTTTGAGCGTCAAAAGATCCTGGAAATCACCAGGACCCTGAAAACCCAACTCCTGACCGCGCTGGCCATTTTTGTGGTTATCGGCGGTTTCCTCAGTTTCGTGGTGAGTCGAAAAATTCTGCAACCTCTCAAAACCATAGAAAAAACCACGCTCCGCATTGCCATGGGCAAATTCAGGCCTCTGCCTGTCCTCAATACCCGGGACGAAACCCAACGGGTGGTGGAGGCCTTTAACCGCATGATTATGGAATTGGAAAAGCGCCAGGATCAGTTGGTACAGGCGAAAAAACTTTCGTCCCTGGGGGTGTTGACCTCCGGGGTGGCGCACCAACTCAACAACCCTCTCAACAATATCTCCACTTCCTGTCAAATCCTCATGGAAGAACTTGAGGATATTGAAACCTATGACCTGGCCTTTTTTCAAAAAATGCTCACCAACATCGAGCAGGAGGTGGACCGGGCCCGGGACATCGTCAAGGGTCTGCTGGAATTCTCCCGGGTCAAGGATTTCACCCTGAAACCCAGCCTTTTAAAGGAGGTGGTGCAGCGCTCCATCCGGCTCATCTCCAGCCAGGTGCCCGCGGGAATTGACCTGGTGGAGAACATTCCCGATGACCTGGTCCTCCAACTGGATGCGCAGCGCATGCAGGAAGCCTTTTTGAATCTGTTCATGAATGCCATCCAGGCCATAGAACACCTGCCCGGACATATCAAAGTTGAAGCCAGGTTGGATGATGACCGTGAGCGGGCCGTCATCACCGTGGAGGATACGGGCAAAGGTATTTCCAAGGAAGAGCTGGGGCTGATTTTCGACCCGTTTTTCACCACCAAGGAGGTGGGGGCCGGGACCGGTTTGGGTCTCTCCATTGTCTACGGCATTATCGAAAAACACCACGGCACCATCAGGGCGGTAAGCAAGGTGGGCGAGGGCACCCGCTTCATTATCCGGCTCCCCTATGCTCCCCCGGCGGCGATTGAGAGACCGACTGTATGAAACCGGGCAAGATTTTGATTGTCGAAGACGAATTCATCGCCCGGGAGAATCTGGAGCACATCCTGCGAAAAGAAGGCTACCAGACGGTGGCCCTGGACAGCGGCGTCAAGGCGCTCAAGGAATTGGAAAAAACCGAGTTTGACCTGGTGATGACCGACCTGCGCATGCAGCAGGTGGACGGCATGCAGGTGCTGGAGCGCACCCGGGAGCTCCACCCCGACACCGAGGTCATCATGATTACCGGCTACGCCACGGTGTCCACCGCGGTGGAGGCCATGCAAAAGGGCGCGTATCACTACCTGGCCAAGCCCTATAAAATCGATGAGGTCAGAATTCTGGTGCGCCAGGCCCTGGAGAGAAGATGGCTCAAGCGAGAGGTCATTGAACTGCGCCAGCAGGTGCGCAGCCAAAAGGGCATTCCCACCTTAATCGGGAAAACCCCCAAATTGGAGGCCCTCAAGACCCTTATCGCCCAGATCGCGCCCACGGACTGCACCGCTCTCATTTTGGGGGAGACCGGCACCGGCAAGGAGCTGGTGGCCAAGGCCATCCACCACCTGAGCAACCGGTCCGACCGGCGGTTTTTGGCCATCAACTGCGGTTCCTTTACCGAGGAGCTTTTGGCCCATGAACTGTTCGGGCATGAGAAGGAAGCCTTCACCGGGGCCCGGGGGGTGAAAAAAGGTTTGCTGGAAGTGGCCTCAGAAGGCACGGTTTTTCTGGATGAGATCGGCGAGATGTCCCTTGCCATGCAGGCCAAACTCCTTCGGGTTCTCCAGGAAAAAACCTTTTTCCGCGTCGGGGGCACCACGGAAATTCCGGTGGACATCCGCATTGTGGCGGCCACCAACAAGGACCTGAAACAGGAAGTGGAACGGGGCGGTTTTCGCCAGGACCTCTTTTATCGCTTGAACGTCATTACCCTGGAGGTGCCGTCGCTTTCGGAACGCAAAGACGACATTCCCCTGCTCAGTCAGCACTTCATGGCAAAATTCTCCCAAGCCCAGAAAAAAAACATGGAGAAGATCAGCCCCGAGGTGATGGACATTCTCAGGCGCTATGCTTTTCCGGGCAATGTCCGGGAACTGGAGAACATCATCGAGCGGGCGGTGACCCTGGCCTCGGGCCCGACGGTGGAGGTCCAGCACCTGCCCGAGGATTTGCGGGAACAGCGCTTTGACATCCAGCGCCGGGGCCGGTCGGAATTCCTCACCCTGGAGGAACAGGAGAAGGACTATATCGGCTGGGTGCTGGAAAAGGTGGGGGGCAATAAAACCAAGGCCGCCGACATCCTGGGCATCGACCGGGTTTCCTTATGGCGAAAATTGAAGCGCTATAATATGGAGGCTGAGCCATGAGATTACCGGGACACCAGGACTTTTTCTAATAAGGCCCCATCAATTTCACTTACCAACACAACTTCCAGGCCTTCCTTTAATTCCGCTTCAATGTCATTTAGGTCCGCGGCGTTGCGTTGCGGAAAAATCACCATCCTGACGCCGGCTCGCTGGGCCGCCAGTAGTTTTTCCCGGATGCCGCTGATGGGCAGAATGCGGCCGCTCAGGGTCAACTCCCCGGAAAGGGCCACGTCCCGCTGGGCCGGCTTGCCGGTGAGCAGGGATATCAGGGCCAGGGCGATGGTGAGGCCGGCCGAAGGGCCGTCTTTGGGGATGGAGCCTGCCGGGATGTGGATGTGAATGTCCCGGTTCGCAAAAAAGTCGGGGTCGATGTCGAGCTGGGCGGCGTGACTGCGGATGTAGCTCAGCGCTGTCTGGGCCGACTCCTGCAGGACGCTTCCCAGGGAACCGGTGAGGATGAGTTGTTTGTTACCCGGCATGGCCGCGGCTTCCACGAAAATAATCTCTCCGCCGAATTCCGTCCAGACCAGGCCTGTGGTGACGCCGAGGCGGTTCTGGGCCTCGGTGACTTCATGGACAAACTTGCGCGGGCCCAGTAACTTCTCCACCAATTTTTCATCAACGATGATGGGGCCGGCGCCCTCCCGGTCCTGCAGGGCCCGGCGGGCCAACTTCCGGCAGATGTTGGCGATTTCCCGCTCGAGATTCCGCAAACCGGCTTCCCGGGAGTAGCCTCGAATAACTGCCAGAATCGCGCCATCGGTGAAATCAACGGAGAGGTGGGCAAGCCCGTGGTGCCGCAATTGGCGGGGAATCAGATAATGCCTGGCGATCTCCCTTTTTTCATGTTCTGAATAGCCGGCGAAGGGAATGACTTCCAGCCGGTCCAACAGGGGCCTGGGCAGATTTTCCACCACATTGGCGGTGGTGATGAACATCACTCCGGATAGATCAAAGGGCACATCCACATAATGGTCCATGAACTGGCTGTTCTGCTCCGGGTCCAGGATTTCCAGGAGCACGGAGGCCGGATCTCCCTTGAAGCCCTGGCCCACCTTGTCGATTTCATCTAGCATAAAAACCGGGTTTTTCACACCCAGTCGCTTTATTTCATTGATGATTCTGCCCGGCATGGCCCCCACGTAAGTCCGGCGGTGCCCCCGCAACTCTGCTTCATCCCTGAGGCCCGCCAGGGACAGGCGCACGAATTTTCGTTCCAAGGCCTCGGCAATGGACTGGCCGATGGAGGTTTTGCCGGTGCCCGGAGGACCGGAGAAGCAGAGGACCGGACCCCGGATGTTCTGCAAAAGACGTTTTTTTTCCGTTACTTTCTTGACGGTTTCCCGCAACTCATCAATCTTGATGGGCTTGGACAGGTAATGCACCGCCCCTTTTTGTAAGGCCTCCACTGCGGAATCCACGGTGGCATAACCGGTGATCATTACAATGGCCGCATGGGGGTCAAGCTCCCGGGTGGCTTCCAGGAGCTGGATGCCGTCCATCTTATCCATTTTCAGATCGGTGAGGATAAGGTCGAATTTTCTGTGGTGAATTTCCTCCAGGGCCATGATGCCGTTGGCCGCGGTGGTCACCTGATAGCCATCTTTTTTCAAAATATGCTCAAGGTTGGTGCGGGCGATTTCCTCATCATCCACCACCAGAACTTCAATGGGCCGCAACAGGCACAGGGTTCGGACGGCCAGGTATTCCAGGATGCGCTCCTTGATGTGATGCAGGCCGTAATGCTGGGACTCCAGGATTTGCTCGGCCCGCTTCAGATCAAGATTGTCCTCCGTGAAGGTCTGCCAGGGCAGGGAGAGGAGGTATTCCACATAGTTAATACCGATGGTGTACTCCGGGACAGAGGGGTCGGTTTTGTCCAGACGCTCCAGTTCCTTGGCCACCAGCGGGGCCACTTCTGGCGGCAGATTGGCCCTGGCCACCGCAGCCCGCAATTCAGTTAACTCAGAACTTGTTTTGGGGGCTTCCTCTTCTTCACTTTTCCGGAAAAATTTCATCAGATCAGCCTTTCCTTATAAAAAAACCTCTTTCAAAACCCCCTGAGTCAGGCGCAGGTTCTCAAGCACTGTGGCAAGAGTGCTTTTTCTTCGATCAGGAAGACACTACCTCTCTTGGTGGGTTTGAGACAGCTAACACAGCCGTGGTGTTTTTCAAACATAAAGAAAAACTGCGGGGAAAGCAAATTCCTCATGTGGTCCGGGGGAGATTTCCTTTGATTGATTCATTTTGCAACAGTTTGCCAGGGTCCGTGTAACAATTGCATAACATGCTTTAATAATTAAATAAATTAATTTATCTCGAAAATATCGTTGCATAAAGCAACGAGGTCAGGATGAGGGAAATT
>JBAQHL010000242.1:0-2108 GCA_049288295.1 Desulfobaccales bacterium | reverse complement strand
TTTCCTGGACACAAGTTTTTATTAAGCCGCTCGAGCGAGTGAGGCTTGGGCGAGCCACTGGGCCCTGGCTTGCCAGGGGCTTTTGAAGCCGTTTTTCTCCACCATCCCCTCGCGGTTGTAGGTGTCCACAAAGTGCCTGACCGCCTGCCTCACCTCCTGAAGATTCTGGAACGCCCGGCCATAGATGACCTGCTCTTTGAGGGTCCGGATAAAGCGTTCAGCCACGCCATTGGTCTGGGGCTGTTCAATAAAGGCGAAACTTGGGCTGATCCCCCAGTACTTGATCTGGTTCTGAAAATGATCCGACAGGTACTGGGTACCGTGGTCCATCCGCAGGGATAGGCCTCGGGCGGCGTCCACCGCCACCATATCCACCGTGGCCACCAGCCCCTGAGAAATGGGCTCCAAAGCCGCAAACCGGGTCCCCTGTTTGCAGACATGCCAGCCCACACACTCAGCGTTCCAGTGCTCTACAGCCACGAAGATAACCCCAGCCTTCCTCCACCGTAAAGACCCTGGCGCCGTCGGTGCCCCACATGAGGTTGGGCGCCTGGGTGATGATCTCCCCCTCATGGAGACGGGGGCTACCGCTGCGGCCATTTTAACGGCTCCACGGCCAGCTTCCAGGACAACAATGTGTCTTACATCGCCGGGCCTACGAATGGCGGTTTGACGTCCCAGGTGATGGTGACGGGAAGAGACAATATCGTGTTCGCCAACACCCAGTTCAACATTCGTCTTCCCGACACCTCGCAGCTTATCCCGAACATCTCGGTGATGCCGGCCTCCTCTCTAAACGGCCTCGGCGTCAAATAAGATTGTCTATGCGAAAATTTAAGCCTCTTCTCGTTTGTCTGATGGTTTTGCTGACGGCCTCCCCTTTTCTGGGGAGTGCCGCGGCACAGAATGCTTACACCTACCAGTCTATCGTGACCAATTCCGCCACCAATTTTCTGGGTTTTGTGCAGGGCATTGGCGGGTGGTACTTCAGCAATTTCAGTGAGGCCGGCCGAATCCAGATGGGTTTTGACAATGTGGTGGTTAACGGGATTTATAATGCCAGCATCGGTGTGGGCTCGTTCCGCAATCTGGGTTCCGTCACCTATGTCAACATTCAGCCGAACATGACCCTGACTCCGTCAGCCTATTACGGGCAGTCGTTTTCAGAAAACAATCGGGTAAGCATTGATAATTACAACTATGCCGTCAATATGAGCTTCAACGGTTTCAAGGGAGCAGGCATTGTGGTGCTGAATGTGATGGCGGGCAGTCTTTCGAACCAATTCACCTCGGTGACCTTCAACCTGGGGAGAAACGCCATCGCCCCCGCATCCCCTTCAATTTTCAGCGTAACCCAGGGCAATCCCACCGTGGCCAGCCTTACCAACAATCAGATGCAGGCTATAGCCGCCACAGCCAACAATGACATCCAGGTCAAGGGCAAGCAGACTGCGGTCACCACCGTGCAGGGCGCTCCGGATGTCCAGGGGGTTTGCGCCATGACCCTGTCGGCCGGGGTCAACAACCTGGTGAACCACCGGGTTGAAGTAAATATCGACACCTCCAGGTGAGGTCGGCAGCATACTGTTTTCAGTTTTCAGTCAAAAGAAACAATCGATAGCAAACGGATAGGTTGTAATTTTGTTTCATGCGAAAGCGACGGCAGGATAAGCTCCTAATTCACCACCCCTCCTCCGCCTTTGTTATTTTCTCTCTGGGCCTCTGCTCCCGCGTCTTTTCAACCGGAAACAAAAAACCGAAAACAGAAAACCGTCTTAAAGGGTCATCTCCAGCTTGACAGTTTCCCCTTCGGCATCCCTGGTCAGGGAAAAGCCGTTTTTCTTGGCCAGGGCCAACATGGGGTGGTTGTCGGACAGAACATCGCCGTGCAGCCATTTGACCCCCATTTCCCGGGCGACTTCGATAAGGCGCTGGATGAGCTTGGAACCCAGGCCCTTGCCGTGCCAGGCATCTCCCACAATAATGGCGAATTCGGCATCCTCCCGGTCCGGAGAGGTGACCAGGCGGCTCACCCCCATCATGACCTCCGGCCCCGGAGGCGCGCCCACGGCCATGATCCCCAGTTCCCGGTCGTAGTCGTTCTGGGT
>JBAQHL010000241.1:0-17129 GCA_049288295.1 Desulfobaccales bacterium | reverse complement strand
GCCAGATGAACCAAAAAAGGTAAATGATACCTGCTCTCTATCTTCTCTTTTTGCTATCTACAAAAAGAGACGATATGGCGACATTATTTGGGCCTTGAATCTTCTTGTATCGGCGTTTGCTGAGTCTTATCCACCATTACTTAACTGCGACAGGGTAAACACCGCCTGCACCTGGGGAACCTCTTGCTCCACGGCTTCCCGGCCCCCTTCCTCCCGGTCCACGAGGACAATGACCCTTAAGACCTCGAGGCCAAACTCCCGGCAGGCCCTGATGGCCATAAGCGCCGAACCCCCGGTGGTGACCACGTCCTCCATCACCACCACCCGCTCCCCGGGCTGCACCGGTCCCACCAGGCGCCCTCCGGCGCCGTAGCCCTTGTGGAATTTCCGCACGGCAAAGGCGTTTATGGGCTGCCCCCGTTGATGGCTGATCAGGGCCGCGGCATGGGCCAGGGGGTCGGCGCCCATGGTGAGGCCTCCCACTCCCTGCACATCCAGGCCCTTGATGAGGTCAAAGAGAATTTCCCCCATAAGGGCCAGGCCCTCGGCACTGTGGGTCACGAGCCGGCAGTCCACGTAATAAGGGCTTTTTCTCCCAGAGGCCAGGGTGAAGGGTGCGTCCGGGCTGTAGCGAAAGGAGTGTTCTTTGAGAAGGTGCAGGAGCCGCGCTTTTTTCTGGTCCATGGCGATACCCCAGTTAGCGGTCAGCAATTAGCAGTTAGTAATCAATAATCAGTAAATGTAGCAAGCGTAGGGCGGGAAAGCGGAGCGCATCCCGCCTGCAAACGGCGGGCGGGACGCCCGCCTTTCCGCCTGTTTTCCATGTTATCCGGCTGAACCGGGTAGATCCAGGCCGGGCACTACCCGCCGAATTCAGGTGGGCGGCGCCCAACCTACACAAACTTGAGGTTTTAAAATGTAGCCGCAAGCTTTAGCTTGCGAAAATAATTAAAGAAATTAAGCGCAGGCTAAAGCCTGCGGCTACAGAAAAACATAAAATAATTTTTAAAATGATTCATGAAACATGACACTAGTGGGCGCTGCCCACCCGACACAAAGCTCACAGCTCACCGCTCCAAGCTCACCGCCGCCCTGGGCTCCCCATGCAATTCCAGATATTCCTTTACCGCGTCCCGGGTGGAGCTGAAGGCGATGCTCTCCCAGGGTATCTCCGTTCGGGTAAATATCTGGGCTTCCATTTCCTCATCCCCCGGGGCCAGTTCCCCCGAGACATATTCCGTGATGAACGACAAGACCACGGTCCGGGAATGATGGTAGGAGTGGACGTTGAGGAGCCTCACCACCCGGACGTTGAGGCCTGCCTCCTCCCGGGTTTCCCGCACCACGGCTTCTTCCACTTTTTCGCCCACGTCCACGAAGCCCCCCGGCACCACCCATAGACCATAGCCCGGCTCAATGGACCGCCGCACCATGACCAGCCCCCCCTGGTGGGGCACCAGGGCAATGACTGCCAACTTCGGGTCAATGTAAAAAACAAAGCCGCACGCAGAGCACACCAGGCGCAAAGGCTCCCCCACCCTTATCAGCCGGTTCGCAAGACCCCCGCCGCACAGGGGGCAGAATTTGTAACTTTCCGGGCCGGGCCAGCTCAAGGCCTCACCTCACTGAAACCACAGGCCCTTTACCACCACCTTGTCTTGGCGCTTGGAAAGGACCAGCTTGAGCAGGACATCGTCCTGGGTGTCGGTAAAGGCCCCTTTCCACAGCACTACGGTGTGGGCCTGCTGATTCAAAAAACCGAGATAATTTTTGCTTTTGAAGGAGCCAAGTTTCTTCATGAGTTCTCGTCTAACCTGCTGGAACTTTTCCTCCGGTATGGCTTCCCGCAGGGTCTCGTCAAAATTTTTGGAATATTGGGCATAGTTCCCCTGATTGAACCCTGCCAGGAGATTCTCCAGGATGGGCTCGGCCACGGCCTTGACCTCCTGGTCGCTGGTCCCGACCGGGGCGGCCGTTAAAGGCATGGCCAGAAAAAGAATACTGAGGCCCAGAATACCCGCAAGAAGTTTTCTCATTCTCCCGCCTCTCCGTGACGATTTTCTGATCACCCCAGATTAAAGGGCATGGGGGTAAAGGTCAAGACAAAGACCGCCATGGTGAGAACGCCCAGCACCTTGCGTCGGGGGTCCAGCTCTATCCAGTCACAGTAGGGCGGCGGATGGCGGACCCCGATGAAGGCGAGCATGGTGGCCCACAGGAGCCAGCCGTGCCAGGTCAGGATGCCGAAAACGATGAGCAGGCCCACGCAAGCCAGGGATATGCGGCGGTGCCAGGCGGGAAACAGGGCATACATGACATGCCCGCCGTCCAATTGGCCCACGGGCAAAAGATTCAGCGCAGTGATGAGCAGGCCCAGCCAGCCGGCAAAGGCCACCGGGTGCATGATGACGTGGTCATCCGGCCCCAGGGGACCGAAAGTGAGCCAGCATATCAGTTTGAAGAGCAGGGGTTCCCCAAGTTGGATGCCCTCAGTGGTCCCGCCGGGGAAGGTTTTCACCGGGGAAAATGACAGGCCCAGGGCCAGAATGGGTATGGCCACCAGGATGCCCATCAGCGGCCCGGAGCAGCCCACATCCAAAAGGGCCCGTTTGTCTAAAATGGGGGAGCGGATACGGATCAGGGCCCCGAAGGTGCCGGGGAGCGGCGGCGGAAAGGGTATGCCTGGCAGGAAAAAGGGCAGGCTGACATCCAGCCCGTGGCGCCGGGCCATGAGATAATGGCTGGTTTCGTGGACCGCCAGGATGGCGAGAATGCTGGCCGCAAAAGGGAGGCCCCGGTAGATCTGCCAGGGATGCTCGAAAAGATTCACCCCCGATTGAAAAGCCCCGGCCGCCATGGTGGTGAACACGGTGATCAGAAAAAGGGTAATATGGAGGGACACCCGCTGGGGCCGGGGGATACTCCAGGCCCCTGGCGGCTCGCACCGCGGCGGCCAAGCCTCGGGGCGCTCCTCCAGGGTAAGTTGCCCTGCGGTATTTTGGTTGCCCTGGGATTCTTCCATCCTATCTGCCATTTTTTTCTTGCCGGGGCCTGACCTTCACCCGACGGACCCCACCCGCCCTAGCGGCGGGCTCCGGCTGCTTAGCGGTCCTGGGGGAAGAGGCCTCGGTCTTCCCTGTTGTGCTGGTTTTCAAATACTTGCGGCCCACCGTGAGCTGGATATTATCCTGCTCTTGACGGGTGAGGGGACGCCAGGTGCCCCGGGCCAGCCCCCCCAGATGCAAGGGCCCAAAGGCCATGCGCTTGAGCTTCAGTACCGCATAACCCACGCCCTCCAGCAGCCGCTTGATGAGATGGTAGCGCCCCTCCCATACCGTAATCTCTACGATGGTCTTGCCACTGCCTCTCTTCAGCAGCTTAACCTCGATAGATACCGGCCGGCCGTCCAAATCAATCCCTCCGGCCAGCTTCTCCAGGGCCTTATCATCCATCTCCCCTTCCGCAGTCACGCGGTAGGTGCGGGGCACCTGGTAGCGGGGATGCGTCAGGCGCTCGGCCAGTTCCCCGTCATTGGTGAGGAGCATGAGGCCGGTGGCGTCGTAGTCCAGCCGGCCCACCGGATACAGGCGGCCGAAATTTTTGGGGGCCAGGTCCATGACCGTGCGGCGCCCCTGGGGGTCCCGGGTGGTGGACACGCAGCCGTATGGCTTGTGCAGCATGACGGTTATGGGAGGCAAAGGGGGCTGCACCTTGGTCCCCTCCACCTGCACCCGGTCTTTGTCCGGGTCGATTTTCACCCCCAACTCGGTGATCACCTGACCGTTGACCTTGACCTTGCCTTCAAGGATCAACTCCTCGGCATGGCGCCTGGAGGCCACCCCGGCTCGGGATAAGAATTTTTGTAAGCGCTCTATAGTCATGGGGTAATGCTCAGTTATCAGTTATCAGTGTGCTTTGAGCTTTGAGCTTTGAGCTTTGAGCTTTGAGCTTTGATTTATAAGTCCTTGTTTTTACACTGATCACTGGTGACTGTTATCTTATAACTGATTATTGGCTCTCAAAGCCATCTTTGCACATCCAGATTAAAGGCCACGGCCTCCCGCACTTCGGCCAGGGTTCGGCGCGCCATGGCCCGGGCCCGGGCGTTCCCTGCCAGGAGAATCTCTTTAACTTGTTCAGGGTGATTCTCATAATAATGGCGCCGTTCCTGGATGGGGGCCAGGTTGGCCAGGAGCGCCTCGGCCAGCATCTTTTTGCAGTCCACGCACCCCAGTTTGGCGGATCGGCACTCCACCATGATTTCATCAAGTTTGGCCTTGGGCAGGTTCAGGCGGTGAAAGGGAAAGGCCAGACAGCGGTCCGGTTCCCCCGGGTCTTTGCGAAAGGGACGCTGGGTATCGGTGACCATGCCCTTCACCTTCTTAGCCACCACTTCCAGGGAATCGCTCAGATAAATGCAGTTGTCGTAACTTTTGCTCATCTTGCGGCCGTCGGTGCCGGTGAGTTTGGGCACCTCGGTGAGGAGCGCCTCCGGTTCCGGAAAAATCGGCCGGTAGAAATGATTGAAGCGCCGGGCGATCTCCCGGGTCATTTCCACGTGGGGGACCTGGTCCACCCCCACCGGCACGCCGTGCGCCTTATACATCAGGATGTCTGCGGCCTGGAGCACCGGGTAGCCCAAAAAACCATAGGTGGCCAGGTCTTTGTGGGACAATTCCACCACCTGGTCCTTGTAGGTGGGGTTGCGCTCCAGCCAGGGCACCGGGGTGAACATGGCAAAAATCAGGTAAAGCTCGGCGTGCTCCGGCAGGGCCGACTGCACAAAGAGGGTGGACTTTTCCGGATCAAGGCCCGCGGCCAGCCAGTCCATGAGCATCTCGGGAATATAGTCCCGAATATTGCCGGCGCTCTCGTATTCGGTGGTGAGAGCGTGCCAGTCCGCCACAAAATAAAAGCACTCGTAGTCTTGTTGGAGCTTAACCCAGTTGTACAAAGCCCCGTAGTAATTCCCCAGGTGCAGCTTCCCCGTGGGCCGCATGCCGCTCAGGATGCGTTTGTGGGTTGGAGATGTCGGTGATTTTTCCACAGCCATTCTTATCCTGCTTTCCTTTGTAATTGTTTGGTGGATGCTTATGCAAACATGTTCTCTGTCATCCTGAATGAAGTGAAGGATCTATATTCTTCGGTCGCTTCGCCCCCCCAGAAGACAGTTTTTCTCACTTGATCACCTGACCAACAACCCATCTAAAAACCCATTCACCTCTCGAAGCACCTCTCCCAACTCCCGACCCGTGTTAAGCTGCAGCAGCGGCTCATCCTCCCCGGTCGGCGCCTCGAAATCCTCCACCTGCAAATCCAATAGCTCCACCCGCCCGTCTGAGATGGCGGCGGCATTGTCCGCCCGCTTCAGGAGACGTCCCCTCACCAGCTCCTTTTGGCAAAGACAATGCACAAATATGGCCTGGCAGCTTTTTTCCCGGGCCAGTTCCCTGACCAGAGCCCGTTCCCTGGCGCTTTTAAAGGACGCATCCAGAATAACCCGGGCTGCGCCGCCTTTCAGGAGTTCCCCCGCCCGGCGCCGCATCTCGGCATAGGTTTTTTGGGAAAAATCCTCGTTGTAAATGCCCTGGCCAAATCCGAAGCGGGCCGGGGTGGTGGGGGCCAAGCCGGCCAGGGCTTTGCGCACCGCATCGCTGTGGATCACCGGATAGCCCCGGGCCTCTCCCAGGGCCCTGGCCACGGTGGTCTTGCCCACCCCCATAAGCCCGAAAATCACCACCAGGGTGCAGTCCATTGCGCGCCTTTCCTGGCATAGTCTCCGGCCAGGACGAAATAGTTCCGGGCCGCAGCCCGGGCCCGCTCCCGTTCCTCCGGGGGAACCTCCGCCTCTCCCGCAGCCAGACCGTTGATTTTCCCCCGGACGCAGGCCCGGTAACACTGGTAGAAATCCAGCATGGTCAACAGTTGATCATCCGCCGCGGCCTCGGCAAAGCGGCTGACGAAATACCCGCTGAACTCGGACAGGCCGTGATAATCCAGATCCATGGCCAGAAAAGCCACATCCGCCGCCACATCACCATATCGAAATCGGGGGGTAAATTCAATGCAGTCGAAAACATAGATGCCATTCGCCAGGCAGATGTTGCCCATGTGGAGGTCACCGTGGCAGTCCCTGATGCGCCCCTCTTTGAGGCGTTTTCGCAACAGAGGCCTCTGGTGTGTTAAAAAACCTCGGGCAAAATTCCGGATTTCTTCAAACAATGCCGCTGACAAAAACTCTCCCACCATGGCCTTCATGCGGGCGAAATTTTCTTCGTGGTTGTAGGTGATGACGCCTGGCTCCCCGTAGCGGTTGATGTGGGGTCCGGTGGCGGCGTTCCGGTAAAAAGGCGCCAGCACGGCCACCAAACGGTCCAGGTGCTCGTGGCCGAGCTCGCCCCGGTCCGCCACTTCATTCATCATGCCCTCCTGGGGCATACGCACCATTTTCAGGATATATTCCAGCGGCTGCCCCCGGCCCCCCACCTTTACCTGCGACCCGGATGCCGTGATGGGCAGCACCGCCAGGTAGATCTTGGGGCACAGGCGCCGGTTGAGCCGCAATTCCTGTTTCAGGTAGTAATGCCGCCGCCTCAGGGTGGAAAAGTTCAAAAACCCCAGGTCCAGGGGTTTTTTCATTTTATACGCAAACCAATCCGTGAGAAACACCCAGGAAATGTGGGTCTGGACAAGCTCAACCTTTGAGGTGGGCTCTGGATAAGCCGCCGGGTCCAGTAAGGCGGCGATGAGGTCCATATTGTATTATACCAGAATGCCTGCGCCGGGGGTGAGGCCTTCCCGATTATTGCCTTGCATCCTACGGGTTCCCCAAAAGGGTGCTTGGGAACCCGGGCTCATTTTCAAAGAGGCATCGGCATTGCGATGGAACTTTGGTGGCACAGGCTTTCCAGCCTGTGCTGGCGCAGACTAAAGTCTGCGGCTACATTCTTATAAATAGCAAGAGAGGGCGCTTGCTCCACATTTCCAGGGATTTTCACGGCAAACCCTAAAACCTGAAACCTGAAATCTGAAATCTGGAACCCGAAACTTAAAAGAAGTACTAAGCGTAACAAAATCTTCCCTCGAAAAATTCCCCCTTCCGTATTATCCTCTATATTAATGACCTCCACCCACGCAGACCCCTCCCCTTCTCACTCCTATCGCTTCCTCCTCATTGTGTGCTGCGGCCTGGGTTTTGCCAGCTACGTCACCTGCTACATGCGCATCCCCGTGGTGCCCCTTTTTGCCCAGGATTTGGGGGCCGGTGCCGTCATGGTGGGCTTCATCAACTCGGCCTTCCTCCTCACCACCGGGGTCTTCGCTTTTCCTTTAGGCATACTGGCGGACCGTTGGGGGCGCAAGCTCGTGGTCACGGCCGGCATCCTCATTTCCCTGATTACTTCTTTCCTGCTGGCCGTCAGCGTCGCGCCCTGGCAACTGCTGCTCATTTACCTCCTGTTCGGCCTGGGGCTCGCGGCCATCGGCCCCACCCTCATGGCCTACGTGGCGGACCTGTCCCCCACCACCCACCTGGGGCGCTCCTACGGCGCCTACACCCTGTCCATCTATTCCGGCATGAGCCTGGGGCCGGCCATTGGCGGCTGGCTGGCCGACTGGCTGGGCTTCCGGCTGCTGTTTGTGGCCGCGGCCGCGGCCACCGGCCTGGTGCTGCTCCCAGCCCTGGTCTTTCTCCCCCGCTCTGACGCTGCGCGGCATCATGCTGCGCAATCCCGCCAAAACCTGACCACCTGGCGTCAGCTTCTCCAAAATCGGCCTCTTCTCGGCTGCTGGCTCATCACCCTGGGAGGCTGCTTCGGGCTGGGCGCGTTCATCACCTTTGCGCCCCTCTATATGAAGGAGCAAAACCTGTCGGTGGGTGACATCGGCCTGGTGTTTGCTATTCAGGCCGCCATCAACGCCTTGTCCCGCATCCCCTTCGGGCGGTTGAGCGACCGTTCCCGCAGCCGCTGGGTGCAGGCCGCCATCGGCTTCCTCTTTCTGGGCGCTTCCCTGGCCGCCTTTGGCCTGGCCACCACCCTCCCCGGCTTTCTCCTGGCCAGTTCCGCCCTGGGGCTGGCCATGGGTCTCGGCTTTACACCGGTGGGCGCCCTCATTGCCGAAGTAGTGCCCGCCACCGACCGGGGTCTGGCCATGGGGGGGTATAACACCTGTATTTATCTCGGCATGATGATCAGTTCCGCGGTCATGGGGGTGGTCATCGGCTGGCTGGGCTATGGCTTGACCTATACCTTGATGGGGTTGATTGTGGCCCTGAGCACTATGGGCTTTTACTTCCTCATCCGGGATTATTCCAACACTTCCTCAAACCTTGAACCTTGAACCATGCATATCAATCTCAACCCTTGATTCCCCGGCTCATGCACACCCCAAGCCCGCCCCCCAAATTATCATTGCTTTTTTCCTCATATCATTAAAAAATTAATACGAGAGCAAGCTGCACCCACAAAGCTTCCCAGCCCCGGCGCAGTTTCATCTCCCCTTTCCCCGGAAAGGCACTTCCTGAGTAGCTGGAGGATAACGGGTTTTTTTTCGGCCCCGTCATCATGGACAAAAACATCATTCCTTTTGAGAAGGGCAAGCGTTCCGTCAAGGAAATTGTGGAACGCTTTTATCAGGATTTGGACGACATTGAGGAAATTGTGGTCATCGCCAAGGACCGGACCGGCGAGTGGATTTTCGCCAATTCGGAGCTGGAAAACGAACTGGAATGGATCGGCAGCCTTTACAAGTTCATTAATCAGGGCATCATGGATGACGGGGAGGATTTTTAAGCAAGAACAATATCTTGGGCAAAAACTGAGAGGCGAACTAGGCCGGCACGGACCGGGACAGGCGGTCCAGGCCGGTTTTCACTTTGACCAGAACGAAAAAAATCCCCTGGGGCAGGGGCCAGGAAACTCCCAGGATCAGGCTCAACACCCTCCCCCAACCTGAATCAATGCGCAAAGAAAGGCCCCGGCGCCATTTCACGGCACAGACCCGTCCCAGGACTTGCCCCGGGGCCACTTCCTGCCGATGTCTCCAGGGTGCGGCATCCCCCCTGGTTATGAGAAGCAAGCTGTCCGGCCCCTGCCGCTTGGCTATCAGGCGATGGGCCACCAGCCTCCCCCCGTCGCGATACACCAGGACATCACCCAACTTCAGTCCACCCGCCTCCACCTGCTCCACCTGAATGACACTGCCGCCCCGGATCAAGGGGGTCATACTGTCTCCCCGGGTGTGCAGGTGAACGCCATAGCCCCCTTCCAGTACTCCCTGGGCCACCTCGACAAAAGTAGGAAGGCCAGGTTTCACGCCACCTCCCTGATAAAATCCCTGACCCCGGCCTCCGGGACAAAACCCAGTTCATAACATGGGGTCTGGGTGACTAATTGAGAGAAAAAGTCAAGAATGGCGCCCATGCCATCCTTATCGTAAAGAGGGGGGAAGGAACAGACCACCAGCCTCGTCACCGCCTCCATGGGAGCCAACGGCCTGATGAAATTTTGGGAGGCCTTCTCCAGGAAAAAGATCTTGTCCAGGGTGCCGCTGTCCGGGGAGGCAATGCGGGCTTCCCCATGCCAGGGGGTGCCGTATATCCTGAAGGAGCCGTGCCGGCGCCGGATGATGATGCGGTCGTCCCCTAACAGGTTAACCCCGGCGCCCTGCCAGAGATTGATCATGGTGGACTTGCCGGCCCCGGAGACTCCCGGGAACAACCAGCCCCGGCCTTCTGCCACCAGAGCGCTGGCGTGCATGAGGACTCCCCGGCCCGGGGCCAGGTAGTTCACCAGGGCAAGTTGATCCAGGGGATGCTCAAAGAGGTAAATCGTCACGGGTTCCTGGCGCTCCCCAGCCTTTGGGGGGGCATTGTAGACCTCGCCATGAGTAAAGCCCCGGTCAAAGGCGGCTAACCGGGTTGTTTCACCCTTCCCCAGGGGGATAAGATATTTTTCCTGATGCCGGTATATGCGGTATGATCCCTGGGAATCAAAGATAAGCCGCCCTTCTTGACAAGACGGCAACGGCGAGCACTGATAATGAAAGGAGATGTCAGTGTGGTGCTCTGTGCTCTGGAACGGAATATAGGGGGTATTTAACGTAAGATGAATTGCTGCATTTGGGCTGACCGCAGTCAAAACAACATCGGCGATCTTAATGCTGAAAGTCAAGTTCTGAGGTTTCCCGCTGCCGGCATTTTCCATGACCTTGGATCATTCGACGTCATAACACAACCCTTTGGATAACCCAATTGGGCCATATCTTTTCTAACCGGACTTCTCAAGTTGGTGACTGACGATCACACCGACTACCCGCACCACGTCCGCAGTTATTTTGGCTGGAACCCGGCCCTGGAGTGCCTCCTGTTTTACAGGTCACTAAAACCGCTTCTTCAGGGCGAAGGGGCACCTTGCTGACGGCAGGTTTTAGATAAGAGCTTTTTGATTTGGTCACCTTGTTATCCTCCTCATTACCAATGACTTTCCTACCTGACACCCTGGCTGACTTCTATGTGTTTTTGGTCCGGCTTACCTCAATACCTAAAAGACCGGCCCTGAGATGGGCCACCCGGCAAAGGTACTCCACCGGCACATCAGGTTCGCCGTGCTCCAGAGAGGCCCAGCCCGGACATTGATCGCAGAGGGAGTGCAAGTCACAACGGCCGCACGGGTATTCATTCCGGGGTTTTAGCCGCCTGGTGCCGGGCAAAAACTTCTGCCAGCCTTCAGCAAAGGACCCCTTAATGACGTCATAAGCCGAACTCCGGGAAATCAGGCAGGGATACATCTCCCCATAGGAATTGAGTGCAAAATTAGACAACCCGGCGCCGCATGAATAAAGATATTCCATATCTATGGGGCCTACGAACTTTTCGGCAAATTCCAGCCATTCTTGACGGCGTTTTTCATCTTTTCTATCAAATTCCACCACCTGCTCCGGAGCAAGGCGGCAAGACAGGGGCTTTTTACCCCCATCCAGGCGGCTGTTCAGGGTTGCATCATAGCGGAACCTCACACCCAGACCCTCGGCCCAAGCTTTCAGAGCCCAGAGTTCGTGGGCGTTGACATTCATGACCATGGTTTTGAGGACAACGGGAATCCCCCGGGCCAACAGCAGGTCGATACCCCGGAGACATCTTTCATGGGACCCCGGCGTCCTGGTCACGGCTTCATAGGTTTCCCGGGTGTGGCCATAAATGCTGATTTCCACCGTCGCCGGAGTTAAATCCCTGAAAAAATCAGCTAATTCAGCGGTAATGAGCGTGGCGTTTGTAAAGAGGTTGATGATCATGCCCCGCTTTTTGGCGTGAGTATAAATCCCCTGAAAATCACGGCGCAGCAGAGGTTCCCCGCCGGTCAGGACCAAACCCAGCACCCCGGCCTCTGCCATGTCGTCCAGGAGGTTTTGCCATTGGGTAAGGGAAAGTTCCTTTTTTTGGGCTTCCTGGTCGCCGGCAGCCCGGTTGATGTAGCAATGGACGCAGTTCAGGTTGCAGCGCTCGGTCAGTTCCAAAAACGCGGAAAACAGTAGGTCCCGTTCCCGAACTTTCTGATACACGCGCTCCATGAAATCCCCATAAGGAATTTCCGGGATATTCGGGCAGTTCATCACACTTCCCCGACCGCAGCGATCTCTCTTAATTGTTCGATATATTCGAGCAAGTCCTGTTCCAGTTCCTGTGGGCCTACCTCGAATTCCTCCAGGATTTGGTCCCTGACCTCGGCCATGGTGCGCTTGCCGTCAAGCAGCTCCCAAATACGGTTGGCCACCGGGTTGAGCACGTAAATATATTGCAGGTCCGCTACCTGCTGGCGTATGGGCACCAGCAGGCATTCATCGGCAATCCGCCGATATACGTAAGTGGGGTCCTGAGCAAATCGTTTCGTCAGAAAAGATATGGTGTCCAATTTACCAACTCCCCGGCAGGAGGCTCTTGCGGGTGCGCTTTTCCCTCTATGTGGATAATCGGGAATATATATTATACTCTAAAAAAAAAAGGATAAGAAGAACACACATAAACTTTTTTCCGCATATTTCTCATAAGTTGGATAACATGACACCCTTGGCCGGATTTCACCCTGAATCGAGCCGCTTCAAGGCCCGGTGCCTGTCCCGGCTGTTATCCGGCCCCCCGGCGGAAAGACAAGCCTGTTTGCGAGAACTGCTCACCGGCAGCGACCCGGGCTGCCTCGAAGCCCTGCACCAGGAAAGCCTGTTTCCCTTCCTTTATTCCTCTTTAATATGGCAGGATTGCCAGATATCGGCGCCTCTTTCCCTGCTGGGAAAATTCAAGCATGATTACCTGTGCGCGCTCCAGCAGTCTGTCGTCCATGAAGCCGAAGCCCTTCAGGTCATCGAGAGTATGGTAGCAGCCGGTATCGGGGTCATCCTTTTGAAAGGGGCCGACTTGCGGCTGCGGGTCTACAACGACCCGGCCGCCAGGCCCATGACCGACCTTGACCTGCTGGTGCCTCCCGAGGATGTGGCTCCCGCCCGGAAAGTGCTGGCAGGCTTGAAGTACAGGGTCACCTTATCCCACACCCATCAACGTCCCGGCTTCCGGGAACAATTTGCCCCGGCTGACATCTATGAGCCTCCCCCGGGCCTCACCCTCAAGGTGGACTTCCATTGGGGACTGTGGAACGAGTTTAGCGTTTATGGCCTTCCCTTAACGCCCATCCTGGACGGGGCCCGCCCGGCCTCTTTCCGGGGCGTGCCGGTCAGGGTGATGGCTCCGGAACATCTGTTGATGCACCTGTGCCTGCACGCTTACTGGGATGGCATCATGCTGCGGCAATTGGTGGACATTGTCCTGACGGCCTCCCTGCTGCCGGTGTCCTGGCCCCGGCTGCTGGACCAGGCCTCCCGGTGGCGCGGTCAATTCCCCTTGCATCAAGTGCTGAGCCTGGCCCAGGAGGTGTCGCCGGTGGCCATTCCTGCCTCCACCCTGGACGGCCTGGCAGGCCGTCGCCCTCCCTTGGTGGAAAAGGTGGTGAAAACCGGCGCCTTGGGTCCCCTGACCTATTACCTGGCCTCTCTTTACCGTCAACCCCTGACGCAGTGGCCGTCTTTTTTCGCTGCCAAATTCTGGCCGGACCGGGATTACCTGGCGGCCAAATTCGGCTCTCCCAGCCGCCTGGGCTACCTGGGGCAGTTTGTCCGGAAATTCCGCAGGTGAATGGGAACGTGAACACCTGATTTATGCGATAGTTTTCACATAACTATTTTCTATTTGCTCTTCATGTCAGAAATATGGTACGGGAGAAATAGTGGTCATATTTTTAACCTATTGACATCATTATAGTTATCTGAATTTTGCTGTTCCGAATAGAGAGAGACATCATAGATCTGAACGGCTAACCTCCTGTTTTTTAGCCGATAAACTGCAAACCGCTTTGGCGTGAGCCCCACCGTGAACATGAAACCGCACATCTCCCTCATCGGTCTCGGCAACATCCTCATGCAGGATGAAGGGGTGGGGGTCCATGCCGTGAAAGCCATCCTGAAAGACTATGCCCTTCCCCCCAACCTGAACGTTGTTGACGGCGGCACTGCCGGCCTGGACCTTCTGCCCTTCATCGAAGGCAGGGACCGGGTGCTTTTCGTGGATGCGGTGAATTTTCGGCAGGAGCCGGGGTATATCGGTGTGCTCAGGAACCAGGAAATTCCGGTCTTTTTCAGCGCCAAGCATTCTTTGCACCACATCGGCCTGGCCGATGTCCTGGCCGCGGCTCAACTGCTGAACCTTCTCCCCCCGGAGGTCTGCCTCATCGGCCTGCAGCCCCACACCATTGCCCTGGGTCTGGAGCTCACCCCCCTCATCCAGGCCCGGCTCCAACCCCTGATAGCCCGAATAATCGAGGAGCTTCAGGATTGGGGACTCTCCCTGACGCCAAACCCCGGCTGACATTGGGCTAACGGTAGCACGGGCATCTTGCCCGTGCCTGAACGGGCTGGAAGCCCGTCCTACCGGCCCCTTCCCTGCCCGCCAGGTGGGGGCGCGCTGCGCACCTTACTTCTTGATCATGGTAACAGTAAACTCGCCCCCGCCCAGGTTGAAATTCACCCCTGTCTGTTCTGCAGTGAGGTCAATGACCACACCTTTTTTGTTGGTGGCCACCATGCCTTTTACTCCCCCGATGACCGCGATGCCGGCGCCGGTTTCCCGATAGGTCCCGGCAATGTCCTGGGCCTTTTTCAGGTTATAGACTTTCCCCTTGGCGCTGACGTGAGAAAGGCCCACCCCCACCAGGCCCAAACCATCTATCTTTATGGGGTATGATTTCCCTTTGAAGGTGAGCCAGCCTTTCCCCCAATTTATCGTGGCCCCCAGTCCCACCGACGTGGCTTCAAAGGATATCTCCCCCACCGGCGACAGGGGCTTTTTCTGGGCCGCGTTGACCCCGCTCACCAGGACCAACACCCCCACCAATAACATCAGAAGCATAACAGGTAATTGGCGTTTCATCTCAATCCTCCTTTTAAAAGATTTGAGTTTCGAGTTTCGAGTCGTAGGGCGGGAAAGCGCAGCGCATCCCGCCTTCAGACGTTCGGCCCCACCGGAGAGCGGGCACAGAGACCCGCCCCACCAAAAGATTTATGCTGCATGGGTGAGCCCAGAGCTCACAAGAAACTACCATATATATTAACGGAATATATAGTAGTCCGCCTCCAGGGCTTCAGGGAAAAAATTGAATCCCGCCTGGACTTATGATACATAAAAGCATCTTGGGTTGCTCGGAGCCGAGCGAAAAGGCTTTGCGCCTTGGAGCACAGGGCGCCCCAGATCAGCCAAAAATGCACCAAACGGCGCCTTGTCGCAGCGCCCCTGACGCACAGAGCACGGAACAGGAGATAAACCATGGGCGGTGAGTTGATCGAACTCGAAAAAAATGCCGGCTACCAGGCGGTGGTTGCCTATTTACAGGACTACACCAAGAAGGTTCGGGACCTCCAGGAAAAATACGCGTTCAGCAATAAAGACATCATGAGTCCGAAACTCATCGACAACTCTAGGCTGACCTCCGAAGAAACGGCCTCCCTGATGGAGTTAAAACAAAAGTTGGACCACATTATTCATGAAGTGGCCGAACGGGTGGAAAAACACCGGGTGGTCTCCTATGATGACTACACCAAGGGCTATGAGCTGAACGCCTATGATAAATTGCGCGTGAATTCCCTGGTCAAATCTGTCCGGGATATTAATAAATCAATTCAGAAAATTAAATTCACGGTGGAAACTTTTTCCCGCTGCAACAAGCAACTCATCCATGAATTTGATGAGTATGTCAAACAAGGAGATTTTTCCAAAAGTAAGACGTTTGTCCTGGGCAATCTTGTGCTCATCTATGAATTGGCCAATTACATGATCAATTTTTTGGAGAAATTTAAAATAGAGGGTTTTGACGATATTCTGCAGTTATCCCAGAAAGAACTTCTGAAAATTAACACTGCCATGCAGGACCTGCAAAAGTTAAAGCTCGACGCCGATTACCCGGAGATTGATGCCAAGGTCAAAGACCAGGTGGTCGCCAACCTGAATGACCGGGAAAAGTCTCTGGAATTATTTAAAGAAGAGTGGGATAAATACATCGGCGGCATTCAGCAGGTCCAGGGAAAAGTGGGGTCCCTCAAGGACAAAATCCCCACTTTGAAGCTCATTCGGGATAACGCCCAAAATCAGTTGGATTTTTTTGAAATTATGAAGATTTTCGGCATCATGGTGGTGGCCGAGGCCGTGCGCAAGAACCTGGACCCCTTAGAGGAAATCGTTGATCTTCCTTTAGAGGAAATCGAACTGATCTCGCTGCCGCCCCACAAAGTATACAACCTCATCGGCGTCTCACCGGGCCAGGAAAGCAGCCAGATCGGAGGGTAAGGAAATAATTCTTGGGAGAGGGGATCGCAGACCCCTAATCCATTTTAAAACCCACTCTCCCAACCCCTTGCCTAAGAACGGTAGGACGGGCTTCCAGCCGTCCAGCACGGGCAGGATGCTTGTGCGACCAGCACAAACTCGGGACCACAGGCTTCCAGCCTGTGTATGGAGAGGCTAGCCGACTTTTCTCCGTTTGGAGGGGCAGAGCAAATTGACAGCCTCCGGCCGGCGCACTGTACGGAAAGCACTTTTTTTTCAGGGAACTCAGGACCATCGACTCAAAATACGCCAAATATTCCACGGAGCAACTGGAAGTTATCTTAACTCACCTGTCTGACCCGGCTGAAAAGGACCTGGTCAAGACCGAGTTAAGCAAGCGGTATTACAACCATTATCTTGGCATCCTCCATACTCCTGATGGTCAGGCCGAAACTGCGGCCCCCTCCACGCCAGAAGGCCCGGCTTCGCCTGCCGGCGGCGCCGAGACCCCGGGGCAGCCCACCGGCCAGACCCCACCCGCCGCATCTGCCGCACTTGAGGAAGACCTGGCCGGCATTCCCGAAGTATCACCCATAAGCCTGCAACTGCCTCCCTCTCAAGAAACCGCCCATCAAAGGGCTGAGCAAAAAGTCCCCGGAAAAGGAAAACGGAGGTTTTGCTTCATTGCCACCGCGGCCTACGGCTCCCCCCTGGCCCCAGAAGTGACGGTCCTCCAGGATTTCCGGGACACTTATCTTGCCCGGCATTCCCTCGGGGAGCGCTGCATCGAGGCTTACTACCGGATCAGCCCCCTTCTCGCCCACCAGATCAGTCGCCATCAGGCCTTGCAGCGGCTCACCAGGTTCTTTCTTGCCCCCATCATCCTCCTGCTGAAAAAAAAGCCCTAAGCCTACAGTCAAATCCTGAGAACAGGGCGACAGACCCAGGTTCACCTTCCCTTCAACATCCCCCAACTGTAATCTGAGACCTCTGCGAAAGTCCCACGTTGGCCAAAAGCTCCTCAAATTAATCAATATAGTGTAGAGTAGGCGCCCTCGCCTGCTTAATAAAGCCGGGGCGGCTGTTCCACATGTTTTTCGCAGAGTCCTCAATCTATAATCTTTCTTTAAGCCCGTAATCACTTCGAGGTGTGAAACTTGTGAGTATAGGTGCACGGGCGGATTTTAATTTTTTTCAAGTTGTGCTAACGTTGAGCGCAATTTTTACCGAAGAAACCTCCAGGGGAATTTAAGGAAATTCGGATGATCGG